>DASZYW010000038.1:0-2710 GCA_035545195.1 Gaiellaceae bacterium | reverse complement strand
GCCGGCTCACCGTCCGGGCTCGTCGCGACCATGGCGTCGGTGGCTGAGGCACCCGATCCCGCTTTCTGGCGCGAGGAGCCGCGCCGGCTCGGCGTCGTCACGATCGCCAGGGGGATCGTGGTCGTGCTCGCGGCGGCGACGCTCGTGGGGCTCTGGGTCCTCTGGCCGCACGGCGGGTTGAAGGGCTCCTCCGCGCTCACCGTCCGCACGGACGGCGCCACGGTGACCGACGTCGTCCCGATCGGCTGTCCGGGCAAGGGACAGCACGACTGCCGCCGCGTCGACTTCCGCCTCGCCTCCGGCCGCCTCGGGTCGTTCACGATCGTCGGCCGCCAGGGCGGCCTGGCGCTGTCGCTCGGCCGCGGGGACAAGATCCGCGTGTATCCGAACCGCATCCCCGCCGGGACACCGCCGGCGGTGGCGAACCAGATCGGCCGCTGGTCGTTCTCCGACTTCGACCGGCGGGGCGCGCTGCTCTCGCTGGCGGCGACGTTCCTGGTGCTCCTGCTCCTGACGGGCCGTCTGCGCGGGCTCCGCGCGGTCCTCGGGCTCGTCGCCAGCCTCGTCGTCGTGGTCGAGTTCGTGATCCCCGCCGTCCTGCACGGGAGGAACCCGGTGGAGGTCGCGATCGTCGGCTCCTTCGCCGTGATGCTGCTGACGATGCCGCTCGCGTACGGGCTCGGCGTGAAGACGACGGCGGCCCTGCTCGGGACCGGCGCGAGCCTGCTCGCCGCTGCAGGCCTCGCGGACTTCGCCGCCCGCCTCGCCCATCTCTCCGGCGCGAACGAGGAGGCGCTGTACCTCGTCTCGACCTCGTCGACGCTCTCGCTTCGCGGCCTGCTCGTCGCGGGGATGGTGATCGGCGCGCTCGGCGTGCTGGTCGACCTGACCGTCAGCCAGGCGTCGACGGTGCTCGCTCTGCGCCGGGCCAACCCGCGTCTCGGCTTCGGCGGGCTCTTCCGCGGCGCGCTCGACGTCGGGCACGACCACATCGCGGCCACGGTGAACACGCTCGTGTTCGCGTACGCCGGGGCGGCGCTCCCGGTCCTGCTCATCTTCTCGATCGGCCACACGCCCTTCACGGACGCGATCAACTCGGAGGTCGTCGCGCAGGAGGTCGTCGCCTCGCTCGTCGGGTCGATCGGCCTGATCCTCTCGATGCCGCTGACGACGGCGCTCGCCGCGCTTCTCGTGGAGCGCGTCGACCCGAGCGAGCTCGCGCACGAGCACGTCCACGAGCACTAGTCGAGTCTCGCGCGGAACCCTGCGAGGGGGTTGACTCGGGTCGATTCGGTTCCGTAGATTCCGCGCCGTGCGGCTTGCGGTGCTGCTCGGTACGGCAACTCTCCTGATCGGCGTCGGCGTGGCCTCCGGTCCCGCCGCAACCGATCGCGTGTCGGCCGCCCCGCCGACGGTCCAGCTGGACATCGAGAACAGCGGTGCGAATCCCGGGGACAACTCGCGGCTGCCGGCGTCCGGCGGGACGAAGACGTTCTTCGCCCACGCGACCAACGCGACGAGCTGCACGTACTCGGTCGTCCCGCAGAACGTGTTCTCTCCGTCGATCGCGGGGTTCCCCAAGACGGTCTCGTGCAGCCAGCACGTTCCGATCGCCTTCCCGGCCGGTCGGGGCCTGCAGTGGAACGTCTACGTGGTCGCGAACGGGCCGGGCGGCCACTCGGCGCCCGACGAGGGCGACATCGACGTCGGGCAGGCGCAGGCGACCGACCTCCACCCGAAGGTCGACTACTCGCCCGACTCGCTGCCCTACCAGGGCGGCCCGGTCGACGTGCACATCAAGATCCCCGACCTCGGGCCGGAGGAGGCGCGCTGCGTGATCGACGGGTTCTCGTTCTTCAAGAACGACGCCGCGCAGTCCGGGCCGACGCTCAAGAACTGGACCGGCGGCTGCGACAAGGACTTCCACGTCACGCTCCAGATCCCCGCGAACACGACCGAGCACGTCCTCAAGTGGACGCTCATGTTCGGGGTCGGCAGCACGGGGACGCGGAGCGGGCTCGGCGGGAAGGGACAAGGCGCGACGCTTGCGCCGCTCTACCAGGACGAGAATCCGGGGAACCACCCGGCAGCGCCCACTCCGGTGACGAGCTTCACCGTCACGCCGACGCAGGTCGACGGCTCCACGGGCGGCACGGTCGAGATCGACGTCAGCCTGCCCGCCGACCCGCGCTACACGTGCACGACGTGGACGGCGCAGAACGAAGGGGGCCGCGTGTCGGGGATCTCCGGGCCGCCTGTTCCGGTCGAGTCGGACTGCACGGGCGGCAGCTACACGCGTACGGTCACGGTGCCGCCCCTGATCGATCCGCAGGGTGACGGCGTGGGGTGGCAGGTCGGCCTCGACGTCGGGTTGAGGAACTGCATTCCGGGCGGCACGGGCAGTGTCGGCCACGGCCAGTGCTACTGGCGTCAAATCATCGGCTTCGACGAGACGGGCAACGCCGCGCCTGCGACGACGACCACCGGCCCGTGACGCTTCTCGGCTGCCGCTAGTCGCGCCAGCGCGGGTGGCGCTTCTCCATGAAGGCGCGGAGGCCCTCCTGGCCTTCGTCGCTCGTGCGCCGCTCCGCGATCCAGCGGGCGGTCTCCGGGCCGTCGGGACGCTCGCGTGCGAGGCGCTTCGCCCAGCGCGCGGCGACCGGGCCGGCGGAGAGCAGCTCGCCGACGACGCGCTCGACCGCCGCGTCGA
>DASZYW010000037.1:0-42265 GCA_035545195.1 Gaiellaceae bacterium | reverse complement strand
GAAGCCGGTCACGTCGGTCACCGCGTTCGGGGAGAAGGGCCGCAGCGCCTCGGCGGCGGCGGCGTTCAGCGTCGTCATCCAGCGCGCCGCCTCGGCGACGTCGCCTTTCGCGGCCAGCACGAGCCCGGTGCCGAGCGGCTTCGTCAGGAAGAGCGCGTCGCCGGGACGGGCGCCCGCCTTCGGCCAGATCGCGTCGGGATGGACGGTGCCGACGACGGCGAGCCCGTACTTCGGCTCGGCGTCGCGGATCGTGTGGCCGCCGGCGAGGATCGCACCGGCCGCGCGCACCTGCTCGTCCGCGGCGGCGAACACCGCGGCGAGCACGGACGTGTCCAGCTCCTCCGGGAAGGCGGCGATCGAGAGCGCGAGCAGCGGCGTCCCTCCCATCGCGAAGACGTCGTTGAGCGCGTTCGTCGCGGCGATCCGCCCGAACAAGGCGGGGTCGTCGACGAGCGGCGGGAAGAAGTCGAGCGTGAAGACGAGCGCGCGCTCGTCGTCGAGCTTGTAGACGGCGGCGTCGTCCGCCGGGTTCAGGCCGACGAGGAGGTTCTCCGCCTCGGCCGGGACGAAGCCCCGCAGCAGCTCCTCGAGGCGCGCCGCCGAGTACTTGGCCGCGCAGCCGCCGCCGACGGATAGGGATGTGAGCGAGGTCACAGCCGTTTACTGTAGGTGCCGTGGATCGCGCAGCGCTCGTCACGGGAGGCTCCTCGGGCATCGGCCTGGCGATCGCGCGCATGCTGCGCGACGACGGCTACGGCCTGACGCTCGTCTCGCGCCGGCCCGAGAAGGTGGAGGCCGCCGCGGAGGAGCTCGGCGCGCACTCGGTCGCCGCCGACCTCGGCGATCCCGACGCGTGCGCCCGTGCCGTCGCCGAGCACCGCGAGCGCTTCGGCCGGATGGACGTGCTCGTCAACTCGGCGGGCATCGGCATCGCCGGCACCGTCGAGAGCCTCCCGGCGAAGCACTTCGACCTGACGTTCGGCGTCAACGTGCGCGGCCTCTTCCTCGTCACGCAGGCGGCGATCCCGCTCCTGCGCGAGTCGCGCGGCTGGATCGTCAACCTCGCCTCGATCGCGGGCACGCTGCCGACGCCGGGCCTCTCCACCTACGGCGCGACGAAGGCGGCCGTGATCTCCTTCACCCGCTCGATGAACGAGGAGCTGGACGGCGACGGGATCCGCGCGATCGCGATCTGCCCAGGCTTCGTGGACACGCCGATGGCGGAGTGGTCGGGGCTGGAGGGCAGCGAGATGATCCAGCCGGAGGACTGCGCCGAGGTCGTGCGCATGTGCCTGCGCCTGAGCCCGCACGCGCGCGTGCCGCAGGTCGTGATCGAGCGCGCGGGCTCGACGAACGGCGACGTCCCGCTGAGCGGCGCCTAGGAAGCGGGCGCGATCGCGGCCAGCAGGCCGTGCACCGACTCCTCGGACGCGCCGTGCCAGCGGTGCGGGCCGGCGGTCGCGAAGAGCGTCGTCCGCGGCCCGCTCATCCCGCCGTTGCCGAACGCGATCCCCCAGAGGCCGGGGACGACGAGCGGGGCGCCGCTGGAGCCGCGGAGCTCGCCGGCGAAGCGCCAGGATCCGCCGGCTCGGGCGAACGCGTCGATCCGGCCGCTGCCGAAGTTCGCGACGAGGAGGTCGCCGCCGAGCGCGCCGAAGCCGCGCGGCGCGAGCGCCAGCCCCCACGGCTCGTCGAGTCGCAGCCCGCGCCCGACCCTCGCGACGAGCCGGCCTGCGCGGTCGAACTCGTCGACGTAGCCGCCGCTCGGCGCGTCGTTGCCGTCCACCGGCGCCGGCAGCGCGTAGCTCACGAACAGCCGCCCGCCGGCCGCGAGGATCCCGAACGGCGAGTACCCCGCGGGGATCGCCGGGTCGCGGAAGGCGCCCGTGCGGACGACCGGCCGCCAGTGCGAGTCGAAGACGAGGACTCGGCCGCGATGGAAGTCGGTCGCGTAGAGCCTGCCGCCGGACAGCGCGAGCGCGTGGAAGATCGCGCCCGAGCCCGACGCGTCGACCGCGACGACCGCCTCGCTCGACCAGCCGTGCGGCACGGTCGGCGCCCAGCCGCGGATCCGTCCGTCCTCGCAGGCGTAGAGGAACCGCGCCGGCGCCGACCGGCCCCCGCCGCGGACGACGAAGCCTGAGCCGCCGTTGAAGACGACCCCGGTCGGCCCGCCCGGGACCTGCACCGTCAGCACCTGCTTGCGCCCGTCGCCGGCGTAGAGCGTGCTCGTCCCGCGCGCCTCGTTCGCGACCCACCAGGGACCGGTCCCGCTCGCGGCGAGGCCCCAGGCGTTGACGAGCTGCGGATCGTGGAGACGGGCGCCGAAGCCCGGGTCGGCGACGAGCCGGTGGAGGACGAACGCGTCCGGGCGCGCCGGGGACGCCGCCGCCGTCACCACAGCCGACACGACGACTGCGAAGACGGCGGCGAGGCCCGCGCGGCGCGCCCTGCTGCGGCGCATTACCCCGTCGGCACCGGGGCGGCCGGGGAGGGTTCCGGCGCGCGCCGCCGTGCAGCGATGAAGTCGCGGTACCAGTAGAAGCTGTCCTTCGGCACGCGCTCCAGGGTCGGGTAGTCGATGAACACGATCCCGAAGCGGCGGGAGTAGCCCAGTGCCCACTCGAAGTTGTCCAGCAGGCTCCAGACGAAGTAGCCCTTCACGGGCGCGCCGTCGGCGATCGCCCGCTCCACGGCGCCGAGGTAGCGCTCGAGGAAGGCGACCCGCTCCGGATCGTGGACGCTGCCGTCGTGCCCGCGCGTGTCGCCGAACGCGGCGCCGTTTTCGGTCACGTACAGCGGCGGCGCGTCGTAGTCCCGCGCGACGCGGACGAGCGCGTCGTGGAGCCCGTCCGGATAGACCTCCCACCCCATCTCGGTCCGCTCCGCGCCCGGAGGCTCGACCACCGACGGCCCGTCGGGGCCGGCGGCCACGATGCGGCGCGAGTAGTTGTTGATGCCGAGGAAGTCGAGCGGCGCCGAGATCGCGGCGAGATCGCCGTCGCGGACGTACGGCTCGAGCTTCGCCGTCCACTCCGGGACCTCGTCGGGGTACGAGCCGCGGAGCACCGGGTCGAGGAACCAGCGGTTGTGCTCGGCGTCGGCGCGCCGGGCGACGGCCTTGTCCTCGGGCGAGTCGGTCGCCGGATACTGCTCCCAGACGTCGATGACGATGCCCGCCTGGGCTCCCGGCGCGATCCGCCGGATCGCCTCCACCGCCCAGCCATGGGAGAGGAGCACGTGGTGCGAGGCGGCGATCGCGTCGCCGTGGTCGGCGCGGCCGGGCGCGTGCTCGCCGCTCCCGTAGCCCATGAACGCAACCACCCAGGGCTCGTTGTGCGTCGCCCAGCGCCGCACGCGGTCGCCGAGCCGTCCCACGACGGCCTCGGTGTACTCGACGAAGGCCTCGGCGGTCTCGCGGACCGGCCAGCCGCCCGCGTCCTCCAGCACCTGCGGCAGATCCCAGTGGTAGAGCGTCGCGAACGGCTCGATCCCGGCGGCGAGCAGGTCGTCGACGAGCCGGTCGTAGAAGTCGAGCCCCGCCGCGTTGACGGCGCCGCGCCCGGTCGGGATGACGCGCGGCCAGGCGATCGAGAAGCGGAACGCGTCCAGTCCGAGCTCGCGCATCAGGCCGAGGTCGTCGCGATAGCGGTGGTAGAAGTCGCACGCGATCTCGCCGGTGTCGCCGTTGCGGACCTTGCCGGGCGTGGCGGCGAAGCGGTCCCAGATGCTCTCGCTGCGCCCGTCCTCGTGGCTGGCGCCCTCGATCTGGTAGGCGGCCGTCGCGGCGCCCCAGACGAAGTCGCTGGGGAAGGTGGTGGGGGAGGTCATGTCGGTCCTCTCGGTCAGGTGGTGGGAGCGGTGACGTGGCAGCGCGCGGCGTGGCCGTGCTGCGTGTCCACAAGGGTCGGGGTGATGCGGCCGCAGACGTCGACCGCGATCGGGCAGCGTCCCAGGAAACGGCAGCCGGCAGGCGGATCGACGGCGGCGGCGGCGAGTCCGGGTGCGCGCTGCTCGAGCTTCTCGGCGAGGCCGGCGACCGGGTCGGGGACGGCGGAGAGCAGGAGCCGCGTGTAGGGGTGCAGCGGCGCGGCGAGCACCTCGTCCACCGGCCCCTGCTCGACGATCTGGCCGGCGTACATGACGAGGATGTCGTCCGCGAGATAGCGCGCGCTCGCGAGATCGTGCGTGACGTAGAGGAACGCGAGCCCATGCTTCTCCTTGAGCTCGAGCATCAGGTTGAGGATCCCGATCCGGATCGAGACGTCGAGCATGCTCGTCGGCTCGTCGGCGAGGATGACCTTCGGCTCGACGGCGAGCGCGCGGGCGATCGCGACCCGCTGCCGCTGCCCGCCCGAGAGCTCGTGCGGGTACTTCGCGGCGATCTCGGCGGGCGGGACGAGCCCGACCTTGGCGAGCAGCTCGAACACGCGCTCCTCGACCTGGTCCGGCGGCACGATCCCGTGGATGCGCAGCGGCCGCTCGAGATGGTGACGGATCGTCTTGACCGGGTTCAGCGACCCGAACGGGTCCTGGAAGATCAGCTGCACGCGCGAGCGGTAGTCGAGGACGTCGCGGCGGCGCCGGACCCGCGAGACGTCGCCTCCGTCGAAGACGACCGAGCCCTCGCTCGGCGTGTAGAGCCGCGCGAGCAGCCGCGCGACGGTGCTCTTGCCGCTGCCGCTCTCACCGACCAGCGCCGTGATCGTCCCCGGCCGCAGCTCGAACGAGACGTCGTCGACCGCGTGGACCTGCGAGCGGCGGACGACTCCGCCGGCGGGGAAGCGCTTGGAGAGGTTGCGCACCTCGAGCAGCGCCGCCGCGCTCATCCGCCCTGCTCCTCGACGAGATGGCAGGCGACGAAGTGCCCGGGCCCGACCTCGCGCAGGCGCGGCCGCTCGCTCGTCTGCCGCGCGAACAGCGCCGGCCGCGCCGGGTCGCAGTTCGGGCAGCGCGGATGGAAGCGGCAGCCGGGCGGCGGATCGGAGAGCTCCGGCGGCGAGCCGAGGATCCCGGTCAGCCGCGTCCGCGGCCCGTGCAGCGGCGGGAACGAGTCGATCAGGCCTTGCGTGTACGGGTGCCGCGCGGCGCCGCGGAAGGCCGCCGCCGGACCCGACTCGACGAGCTCGCCCGCGTACATGATCGCGATCCGGTCCGCGACCTCGAGCAGGAGCGAGAGGTCGTGGGTGATGAAGAGGACGGCGAACTGCTCCTCGCGCTGCAGCTCCTGGATCTGCTGGAGGATCTCGCGCTGGACGACGACGTCGAGCGCGGTCGTCGGCTCGTCGAGGATCACGAGCTCGGGATGGAGCGCGAGCGCCATGGCGATGATCACGCGCTGACGCATCCCGCCGGAGAGCTCGTGCGGGTAGGCGCGCACGCGGCGGGCGTCGATCCCGACGTGCTCGAGCAGCGCGCCCGCGGCCGCCAGCGCCTGCCGGCGCGAGATCCGCTCGTGCGCCTGCATCATGTCGACGAACTGGTCGCCGACCCGCATCACCGGGTTGAGCGCGTTCATCGCGCTCTGGAAGACCATCGAGACGTTGCGCCAGCGGTACCGGCGCAGCTCCTCCCTGCTCCGGCCGAGGAGGTCCTCACCGCGGAAGAGAACGCTGCCGCCGACGATCCGCCCCGGCTCGGAGAGGATCTGCATCGCCGCGGCGGCGACGGTGCTCTTCCCGCAGCCGGACTCGCCCGCAAGGCCGACGATCTCGCCGGCGCGGATCGTCAGGTCGACGCCGTCGACCGCGCGCACACGGCGCTCGCCGGTTCCGTACTCGACCTCGAGTCCGCGCAGCTCGAGCAGCGTCTCCGGCGCCACTCGCGCCACGGCTCTCGCCTCGGCGCTGGCGACCGCGCCGCTCATGCCCGCTCTCCGAGCCGGCCGAGGAACAGCGACGCGAACAGCCGCCGCTTCTTGCGCTCGGCGCGCAGCCGCGGGTTCGACACCTCGTCGATCCCGGCGAGCAGCAGCACGAGGCCGAGCACCATCAGCGCGAGCGCGCCGCCCGGGAAGAACGACGGCCACCACTCGCCCTGGAGCAGCGTCGAGTTGACCTGCGCCCAGTAGAGGGTCGAGCCCCAGCTCACCTTCGCGACGTCGCCGAGGCCGAGGAACTCGAGCCCGGCGTCGGTGAGCAGCGCCACGTAGAAGACGAGCACGAACACGGCCGCGATCCGGCTGATCATGTTCGGCATCAGCTCGCCGAAGACGATCCGGCGCGTCGACTCGCCCGACGTCTTCGCGGCGAGGATGAAGTCGCGGTTCTTGAGCGAGAGCGCCTGTCCGCGCAGGATGCGGGCCTCGAACGCCCAGAGCACGACCGCGAGGACGACGATCATCGTGCCCATGCCGCGCGTCTTCAGGTAGCCCGAGATCACGACCAGGAGCGGGATCGGCGGGATCGTCAGGAAGACGTTGATCAGGAAGTTCACGGCCTCGTCGACGACGCCGCCCATGTAGGCGGCGGTGATCCCGAGCGTGGCGGCGATCACGGTCGCGAGCAGGCCCGCCGCCGCGCCGAGCAGCAGCGAGCGCCGCGCGCCGACGACGACCTGCGAGAAGATGTCGCTCCCCTGGTCGGTCGTGCCGAAGAGGTGGTGCCACGACGGGCCCTGGCGCCCGTCGAAGAGGCTGAACGCGTTCGGGTCGGAGACCGAGATCAGCGGCGCGATCAGCGCGACGAGCACCATGAACGCGACGATCGCCAGCCCGAGCCGCGACTTCGGGTTGCGGAGCAGGAGCACCAGCCAGAGTGGGACACGCAGCCGCCCGCCGAGTCGCACCGGAGTCCGCGCCGGGCCGAGCGAGAGCTCCATCTGGGCCATCAGCCGGTCCTCAGCCGCGGGTCGAGAACGAAGTTGAGGACGTCCATGATCAGGTTCGCGAAGATCACGCAGACCGAGAGCACGACGAGCAGCGCCTGGGCGAGCGCGTAGTCGTTGCCGAGCACCGCCTCCTGCAGCGTGTAGCCGGCGCCCGGGTAGCTGAAGATGATCTCGACGAAGACGAGCCCGCCGACCGCGCTCGCGAACTGCGCGGCGAAGCCGTTCAGCGGCGGCAGGATCGCGTTCCGGCCGGCGTATCGGGTCATCACGCGCCGGTCGCGCAGGCCTTTCGCATGCGCCATCGCGACGTAGTCCTCGCTGATCGTGTTGATCATCACCGTGCGCATGTTCAGCACCCAGCCGCCTGCGTAGGCGAACGCGACGACGAGCACGGGCAGCTCGGCGTGGCGGACGGCGCTGCTGATGAAGGCCCAGTTGAAGCCGGGGATGACGTCGTTCGCGTACGCGTGCTGGATCGGGAACCAGTGCGCCTCGAGGCCGAGGAAGTAGAGGGCGAGCAGCGCGGTGAAGAAAGCCGGGAAGGCGCCGAGCGCCATGAAGGTCGGCACGACGACGCTGTCGACGAAGCGGCCGCGGCGCCACGCGGCGACCATCCCGATGCCGGTGCCGACGGCGAAGGCGAGCAGGAAGGCGACGCCGACGAGGAAGATCGAGTAGGGGAGCGTCCGGCCGACCACCTCGGAGACGGGGGTCGGGTAGTTGGACGTCGAGATGCCGAAGTTGAAGTGGCTGATCCGGCCGAGGTAAGTGACGTAGTCCTGCCAGATCGAATGGTGGCTGCCGCCGAGCAGAGCCTTGTAGGTGGCGACGATGCCGGGGTTGGCGGCGAGCTGGGCGGGGCTCAGATGCTGGAGGAGCCCGCCGAGCGGATCGCCCGGCATCAGCCTCGGGAGCAGGAAGTTGACGGTCAGCGCGACCCAGGTCGCGAAGACGTAGAACCCGAGGCGGCGAGCGAACCAACGCATGGTCTTCTCCGCGAGAGACTAGACCGGCGGGCGGCGACGCTCGCCGCCGCCCGCCGGTCTGGGTCCTACCCCTCGCTCAGGCCCCGGCCTTGCCGCCGGGGAGGATGCGGGTGAACGAGAGGATGTTGTCGGGGAACGTCGTGAAGATCGGATCGCCCCAGAAGTTCTTGGGGGTGTCGAAGTTGTGGAAGTACTTGGTGCTGTAGGTCGACCAGCGCGGGCCGATGAACAGCGGCACGATCGGCAGGTCCTTGAGCCAGATCTGCTCGAGCTGCGTCGCGTAGGTCTGCTGCTTCACCGGATCGAGCGTCGCCTTCCACTTGTCGAGGATGGTCGTCGCCGTCGCGTCGTAGAAGTGCTCCCAGTTGCCGGTCGGCGTACCGTCCTGACCCGACGGGATGTACGCGTTCTTCGACAGGTTGGCGTAGAAGTAGCCGTACGGAGAGCCCTGCGAGCCGCCCTGCCAGAGGAGGGTCGGGTTCTTGGTCGCCATCGCGTTCGGCTGCCAGGAGCCCCAGTCGGGCTCGAGCGCAACGTTCGAGTCGATGCCGATCGCACTCAGGTTCTTCGTGATGATCTGGTTCGAGGCGACCCAGTCGGACCAACCCGAGATCACGTGGATGTCGAGCTGGACCGGGTTGCCCTTCGGGTCGATCAGCTTGCTGCCGTTGTAGGTGAAGCCGGCGTCCGTCAGCAGCTTCTTCGCCGCCGCCGGGTCGTACTTCGCCATCGCCTTCGCGGACGTCTTGACCTTCTCGTCCTTCACCCAGGAGGGGAACAGCCCGCCGAGGCCGATCGCGTCGACAGGCGGCGCGTAGCCGTACTCGCCGAGCTTCGAGACCGAGTTCCGGTCGATCGCCAGGCTGAGCGCCTTGCGGAAGGCGACGAGGCTGTACGGGTACTGCGTCGTGTCGAACGTGAGCGAGATCGGATAGGCGGTCGTCGCGTAGAAGGCGTGGTAGTGCGCCTTGTCCTTGGCGATGTACGCCTTCTCGACGTTCGGGACGAAGTTGTGCGTCCAGTCGACCTGCCCGCTCTGGATCAGCGCCAGCGCGGCGTCGTTCGAGGCCGCCTGCACGTACTCCAGGCACGGGATCTTCGGCTCGCCCTTGCGCCAGTAGTGCGGGTTCTTCCCGAAGACGTAGTCCTGCGTCGTGAAGCGGGTGATCACGTCGAACGGCCCGGAGCCGACCGGCTTCGAGTTCAGGAACGTCGCCGGGTCGGAGACGGCCGACCAGATGTGCTTCGGGACGATGAACTGCCGGTTGAGGGTCGCCGCGATGAACTGCGAGTCGGGCGCCTTGAGCGTGATCGCGACCGTGTACGCGCCCTTCTGCTTGATCGACGCGATCTCGTTCGCCGCGCCGACGAGGCCGACGCGATCCATGATCGCGTTCTGCCGGCCTGCGGTCAGGCTGTAGACGACGTCGGCCGCGGTGAGCGGCTTGCCGTCCGACCACTTGACGCCCTTGACGATCTGCATCGTCAGCGTCTTGTTGCCGTTGCTCCACGTCCAGCTGGAGGCGAGCCACGGCACCGGCTTGAGGCCTCCCTCGCCGGTGATGATCAGCGGCTCGTAGAACGCGCCCTGCACGAACGAGCCGCTCGGAAGGCCGGTCGCCGTGTAGGGGTTGAAGTTCTTGACGAAGGCAGGATCGCCCGAACCTGTCATGACGAGGCACTGGTGCCCCGCCTGCGCAGCACCGGTCGCCGCCGGGGCGGCAGCGGAGCCGAACAGCACGACCAGTGCGGCGAGCCCGGCGGCCGCCGCGAGGGGCGCGGCGAACAGGCGGGCTCTACGAGGGTGACCTAGCATCGAAGTTCCTTTCTCGCCCGTCCGGGCGGAGTGTGAAACAGGATCACCGTAAATTCCCGGTAACGTTTACCACGATCGTCACAGGAATGTCAAGCGGGGAAACCCGCTCAGAGCGCCACGTTTCACGCTGACTGTTTCGCGCTATTTCCGGAACGTGCTTCAATGAGCGAAGTGGCGCCTCTGTCGACTACACACAGTGAAGGACGGCGCCGGCGCGTGACCATCCGGGAGATCGCCGATCTCGCGGACGTCTCGATCGCCACCGTCTCGCGGGTCGTCAACGGTCGCGAGGACGTCTCGGAGGAGACGCGGACCCGCGTCCAGGAGATCATCCGCGACCACGGCTACCAGACCAACCGACACGCCCGCGGGCTCTCGGGCGGGCGGACCGGGCTCGTCGGCGTGCTCGTCCCCCTGCTGCACCCTGCGTACTTCTCCGGAATCCTCTCCGGCGCCGCCGAGGCGCTGTACGAGCAGGATATGCGCCTGCTCCTCTCGCCGACGCTGCACGAGCACGACCGGGAGGTCTCACTGCTCGAGCGGCTGCTGCACGGGACGACCGACGGGGCCTTGCTCGTCCTCCCGGAGGAGACGGGCGAGGAGCTCGACACGCTCGTGCGCGAGGGCTACCGGTTCGTGGTCGTCGACCCGCGCCAGCCGCTGAACGACCAGACGCCCGCCGTCTCGGCTGCCCACACCTCGGGCGCCGACCAGGCGATGCGGCACCTGCTCGGACTCGGCCATCGTCGCATCGCCGCGATCACCGGCCCTACCGGCTGGGTCGCGACGGAGGACCGGAGGCGCGGGTACCACGCCGCCCTGGCGGCGGCGGGGATCATGCCCGACCGCGAGCTCGAGGTCGAAGCCGACTTCGAGATCGGCGGCGGCATCGCCGCGGCGGAGCACCTGCTCGACCTCCCGGAACCGCCGACTGCGATCTTCGCCTTCAACGACAACCTCGCGATCGGCGCGATCCAGGCCGCCCGCGCCCGCGGTCTACGGGTGCCTGCAGACCTGTCGGTCGTCGGTTTCGACGACGTCGAGCACGCAACCGTGGTCAGCCCGAACCTGACGACGATCCGCCAGCCGCTCGCCGAGATGGGCCGCATGGCCGTGAGCATGCTGATGCGGCTGCTGGAGCGGCAGCGCTTCGAGACGCTCCATGTCGAGCTGGCGACGCGACTCGTCGTCCGCGAGTCGACCGGTCCCGCCCCGCGCTAGCTCGGCTGCGGAACGATCCGGATGTAGGGCTTCGGCTCCTCCCACTCGCCGAAGAGCTCCTTCGCCTCCTCGTTCGAGACGGATCCCGAGATGATCACGTCGTCGCCCGGCCGCCACTGCGCCGGCGTCGAGACCTTGTGCGCCGCGCCGAGCTGGAGCGAGTCGATCACGCGCAGCACCTCGTCGAAGTTGCGGCCGGTCGACATCGGGTAGACGAGGATCAGCTTCACCTTCTTGTCCGGCCCGATCACGAAGACGTTGCGGACGGTCTGGTTGTCGGCCGGCGTCCGCTGCAGCGGATCGCCGGAGACCGCGGCGGGGAGCATCCCGTACAGCTTCGAGACGTTGAAGTCCGCGTCGCTGATGATCGGGTAGTTGGGCGCCGTGCCCTGCGTCTCCTCGATGTCCTTGGCCCAGTCGGCGTGCCGGTCGAGCGGGTCGACGGAGAGGCCGATGATCTTGACGCCGCGCTTGTCGAACTCCGGCTTGATGCTCGCCATGTAGCCGAGCTCGGTCGTGCACACCGGCGTGAAGTCCTTCGGGTGCGAGAAGAGGACCGCCCACGAGTCGCCGATCCAGTCGTGGAAGCCGATCCGCCCTTCGGTTGTCTCTGCCTCGAAGTCGGGCGCAGTGTCACCGAGCTGCAATGCCATGGGAGTCTCCTCGCGTCGAAGTCCCGCGAGTATGGCCGCAGCACTGGAGGCTGCGCAAACGCCGGCGGTCTAGGTGAAGCCGCCGCCGTCGTTCATGCCCAGCGGCTTCATCAGAGCCGCGAGCACGTACGCGACGGACGCCGCAAGGATGAGGAGATAGATGAAGCGTGCCTTGGTCATCGCGTCAGTCACCTCCTTCCGCTAGAACCGGACATCCTGCAGCGCTTCGGCCGCAGTCCTGTACAGCTGCGCAGCGAGCCGGTCGTCGCCGCGCCGGGCGGCGAGGTCGCCACGGGCGACCCACGCGGCGGCGCGGTGGCTGGCCGAGCCGAGCTGCTGGAAGCTCGCCTCCGCGGCGGCGAACGCCTGCTCCGCGTCGTCGAGCCGCTCCTGCTCGAGCAGTGCGCGCCCGAGCACGAGATGGGCGTTGCCGATCTCGTCGGTGTAGTCCTCGCGCCCCTCGAGCAGCCGGAGCGCGTGCCTGGACTGCTCTTCCGCAAGCTCGACGTCGCCGTTGCGCAGGTGGATCTGCGCGAGCGACGACACCGCCTGCGCGGCGTCGGCCTCCCTGCCCGTCTCGAGGGCGATGCTGAACGCCTCCTTGAGCAGGACGACGGCCTCGTCGGTCTTACCGAGCAGGTAGTTGAGGCCGCCGAGGTTGTTCGTGAGCTGTCCGAAGTGGACGCGGTCGGAGAGCTCGGCGTACGCCTGGCGGGCACGCTCGGCGTAGTTGCGAGCGAGCACCCAGTGGCCCTCGCGATCGGCGATCAGCGAGGCCTGGAAATAGGCGGCGCCGATCGTGTTCGGATCGTCGACGCCCTGCGCGAGCTCGAGCGCACGCTCGATGTCCTCGCGAGCCGCCTCGTAGTCACGGGTGCGGCGCCAGCAGCGGGCGCGCCACGAGAGGATGTTCGCCTTGAGCGCATCGCACGGCATGCCGGAGCGGTCGGCGAGCGAGAGGGCCTCGTTGAAGAGCCCGAGCGCCGTCTGGACGCTGTTCAGCTGGTAGCGGCAGCCCCCGAGGCGGAGCAGGACGTCGGCCCGCTCCACGTCGGAGAAGGACTCGGACTCGGAGATCCCGCGCGCCTCGTTCAGCGCGTCCAGGGCGTCGCGGTGCGCGCTGACGCGCATCTTCGCGAGGCCGGTGCCGAGGAGTGCGCGAACCTGCAGCTCCGGGACGCCCGTCGCGCGTGCGGCTGCGACGAGCGGCTCGAACGCCTCGACCGCCTCGACGTCCTCACCGGCCTCGTACATCGCCTCGGCGCGCGCGAGCGCACCCTCGAGACGGCCGCGCTCGTCGGTCGCGACACCGTGCGCGAGGAAGCCGGCGTCGACCCCCAGACGCGACGCGAGCCACTCGATCGTCTCGGACGTCGGGCGGGTCTTGCCGCGCTCGATCTGCGAGACGTACTCCTTCGAGAAACGCTCGCCTGCGAGGTCGCTCTGCGTCAGCCCCGCAGCGACCCGCAGCTGGCGCAGACGTTCGCCGAGTCGGAGACCTTCCCGGGGAGTCGCGCGGCTGAGGGCATGGCGAGGCGGCATGGCGGCGTGAAGCGAAGTGAAGCGCATACTTGACCAAAAGGCAAGTCCTTCGGGTCACGATTCCCCCAAAAAGGGCATCCCCACAGCCAAAACGCGGTGAAGTGGCGGGTAGGCAAGATCACTTGACCGAGGCACTTGACGACCGCGGGGAGCCCGCCTATAGTGGGCATCACCTTGCAACCCGGCCGGACGCCAGGCTCGGATTTGCAGGGGGTACACCGGAACTCCGGTGGTTGACTCGGACAGGCGGCTGGGCCGCAGAGCCGTCAGCCTGACACCGCCAGAGGGTGTGCCTCTAGAGAAGGCCCCCTGAGCCGCAGCAGGGGGCCTTCTCTTTAGGCCTGGTCCAGGGGAACGGCGACGGTGATCTAGAGGGCGGCTTCGGCCAGATGGCCGCGCTCGACCTCGGCGCTCGTGCGCACGAGCAGCATCGCAACCGCCGCGGCGGCGAACGTGATCGCGGCGCTGACCAGGAGCGCGGCGTGCAGCCCGTTCACGTAGTCCTGGGCGCCGGCGGCCGACCGCGCGGGGTGGTGCAGGTACGTGGCGAGGATCGCGCCCATCAGGGCGATCCCGAGCGAGCCTCCGACCTGCCGGAAGCTGTTCAGGACGCCGGAGCCGACGCCGGCCTTGTCCACCGGCACGGCGCCCATCGCCGCCGAGCTCATCGGCGACATCGTCATCGCCATCCCGATCCCGCCGAGGATCATGGCGGGCAGCAGCGTCCAGAAGTCGGAGTGGACGCCGACCCGCTGGTAGAGCAGGAGCGAGACGCCGACGATCGTCATCCCCGCTCCCATCAGCCAGCGCGAGCCGATCCGGTCGGACATCTTCCCGGCCACCGGCGCGACGACGATGATCAGCAGGGTCATCGGCAGGAACGTCGCGCCCGCCTTCGTCGGCGAATAGCCGAGGATGTTCTGGACGAAGAGCGAGACGAAGAAGAAGACGCCGAACATCCCGAGCGAGACCAGCAGCGCGACGATGTTCGCCCCGGTGAAGGCGCCGATCCGGAAGAGCGAGAGATCGAGCATCGGGAGGCGCTGGTGGCGCTCGAAGAGGAAGAAGGCAACGAAGAGCACGGCCGCGGCGACGAAGAACGAGACGATCTCGGCCGACCCCCAGCCCTTCTGGTTCGCCTCGATCAGGCCGTAGCTGAGCGCGAAGAGCGACAGCCCGGAGGTCACGAGGCCGGGCAGGTCGATGCTCTGCTCGTGCGAGGTGTCGCGCGATTCGTCGATGAAGATCTGGGACGCGACGATGCCGGCGGCGCCGACCGGGACGTTGACGAAGAAGATCCAGTTCCAGTTGATGTTGTCGACGATCAGGCCGCCGAGCAGCGGGCCGATCGCGAGCGCCATCGCCGACACGCCCGCCCAGATCCCGATCGCCTGGCCCCGCTGCCGCGGTGGGAAGGTCGCGGTGATGATCGAGAGCGTCGCCGGGTTCATCAGCGCCGCGCCGACGCCCTGCACCGCCCGGGCGCCGATCAGGAAGGACGCCGACGGCGCCAGCCCGCAGGCGAGCGAGGAGAGTGTGAAGACGACCAGCCCCAGCACGAAGATGCGGCGGCGGCCGTAGAGGTCGCCGAGCTTGCCGCCGGTGATCAGGAGCGCCGCGAAGGTCAGCGCGTAGGCGGTGACGATCCACTCGAGCGAAGAGATCGACATGTGCAGGTCGCGCTCGATCGACGGCAGCGCCACGTTCACGATCGTGTTGTCGAGCATGATCATGAAGAGGCCGAAGGCGACCGCCGCGAGGGTCCACCACTTCCGCATCTCCGGATCGAGCAGCCGCGCGCGCACCGTCCCACGGTACCGCCTCGCTAGGCTCCTACGCCATGAGCAGACGGGCGCTGGTGACGGGAGGCGGGCGCGGAATCGGCGCGAACGTGGCGCGCGCGCTGGCGGCCGACGGCTGGGAGGTCGTGGTCACCGGCCGGACGGCGGACCAGGTCGAGGCGGTCGCGGCGGAGATCGGCGGCCGCGCGCTCGTCGGCGACGTCTCGCGTCGCGAGGACGTCGAGCGGTGGTTCGCAGAGGCGGGCGAGGTCGACCTGCTCGTCAACAACGCGGGGATCATCGGCCCGCAGACCGACTTCCTCGGGGAGGACGCAGAGGCGTGGCTGCACGTCTTCGAGGTGAACGTCTTCGGCGCCTTCCTCTGCTGCCGGGCCGCGGTTCCCGGCATGCTCGCGCGCGGCGGCGGGCGGATCGTCAACGTCTCGAGCGGCGCCGCCTACCTGCCCGGGGCCGCCATGGCGGGCACGGCGTACGGGCCGAGCAAGGCGGCGCTGCACCGCTTCTCGGAGCTGCTCGCGGCGCGGCTCTCGCCGCAGGGGATCTTCGTCTTCTCGATCAGTCCCGGCCTGGTGAAGACGGAGCTCACGGCCGGCTTTCCCGACGACGCGCCGTGGACGCCGGACGAGTGCGCCCCGCGCCTGGTCGTCGCGCTCGCCGGCGGCGGGTTCGACGCGCTCGCCGGGCGGTATCTCCACGCGGAGCACGACCCGCCGGAGGCGCTCCGGGAGCGCGTGCAGGAGATCCTCGACGGAGACTGGAATGCCATCCGTCTTCGTCGTCCCTGAAGTTTTCGACTGCTAGGCTCAAACCTGTGAGGCTGGCCCTCGCACAGATCGACCCCGTCGTCGGCGACCTCGCCGGGAACCGCGAGCTGATCCTCGCGCGGCTCGAGGAGGCGAAGCGCGACCGCGCCGATCTCGTCGTCTTCCCCGAGCTCGCGGTCACCGGCTACCCGCCCGAGGACCTGCTCCTCCGCCGCGGGTTCGTGCGCGCCGCCGAGCGCTCGCTCGCGGAGATCGCCACGGCGACCGAAGGCGTGACCGCGATCGTCGGCACGCCGCTCCTCGAAGGCGAGGAGCTGTACAACGCGGCCGCGGTGTGCGTGGACGGCGCCGTCGCCGCGTACGCGAAGAAGCGGCACCTGCCGAACTACGGCGTCTTCGACGAGAAGCGCTACTTCGCGTCCGGGACCGAGACCCGGCTGTTCACGGTGGCCGGAACGAGGATCGGGGTGACGGTGTGCGAGGACATGTGGCTGCCCGGTCCGCCGACGACCGAGCTCGCGCAGGCGGGCGCCGAGCTGGTCGTCAACCTCTCGGCCTCCCCGTTCCACCTGCTCCGCGACCGCGAGCGGGAGGAGATCTTCCGCTTCCGCGCGCGCGAGAACGGCGTGCGCATCGCGCTCTGCAATACGGTCGGCGGGCAGGACGAGCTCGTCTTCGACGGCCACTCGTTCGTCCTGGACGCGGCCGGGGAGGTCGTGGCGCGAGCGCCGGGGTTCGTGGAGCACCTCCTCCTCGTCGATCTCGACGATCCGACGAGCGCGACGATCGCACCGCTCTGCGACGAGCTGGAGCAGATGCGCGAGGCGCTCGTGCTCGGGCTGCGCGACTACGTCCGCAAGAACGGATTCTCGGAGATCGTCGTGGGCGTCTCGGGCGGGATCGACTCCGCTCTCACGGCCGCGATCGCCGTCGAGGCGCTCGGCGCCGAGAAGGTCCACTGCGTCTCGATGCCATCGCGCTACTCCTCCCCGGGCACCCGCGACGACGCGCGCAGGCTGGCGGAGAACCTCGGCTGCGACTTCCGCGAGCTCGCGATCGAGCCCGTCGTCGAAGCGTTCGAGCACGTGCTGCGCGACTTGTTCGCCGACCGCGAGCCCGATCTCGCCGAGGAGAACCTGCAGGCGCGGATCCGCGGCACGCTCCTGATGGCGCTCTCGAACAAGTTCGGCTGGCTGCTCGTCGCGACCGGCAACAAGTCGGAGATGTCGGTCGGGTACGCCACGCTCTACGGGGACATGGCCGGCGGGTTCGCGCTCCTCAAGGACGTGTTCAAGACGGACGTGTTCCGGCTCTCGCGCCACCTGAACGAGCGGGCGGGCCGCGAGCTCGTGCCGCAGTCCACGATCGACCGCGCGCCAAGCGCCGAGCTGCGCGCCGACCAGCTCGACGAGGACTCGCTCCCGCCGTATGCGGAGCTCGACCGCGTGCTCGAGGCGTACGTCGAGGAGGACCGCACGCTCGAGGAGCTGAGCGCGGACGGATTCGACCCGGACGTGGTGGCGCGGGCGGTGGCGCTCGTGGACCGCGCCGAGTACAAGCGGCGGCAGGCGCCGCCCGGGGTGCGGCTCCGGCCGAAGGCGTTCGGGCGCGACCGGCGCACGCCGATCACGAACCGCTGGCGCTCGTAGTCAGACGCCCGCGTCGAACGGCTCGCGCGGCCCGTCGGCGAGCAGCTCGCGGACGAGCGGCCCGAGTCGCCTCGGGCTGGTGACCACCGCGTCGAGCTCGTCGGGCGCGAACCAGCGGTACTCCGCGATGTCCTCGGCGGCCGGATCGAGCTCCGGCGCAGGCTCGAACTGCGGCGTGCGCACGAGGAAGTAGCTCTCCGTCTGGCCGCCCCAGTTGCGCATGTCGGCGAACCAGTGCGTGCGCGTCCAGAGCAACGGGCCGAGCTCCACGTCGCGCAGGCCGCACTCCTCCCAAAGCTCGCGCCGGAGCGCAGGCTCCAGGGTCTCCCCCGGCTCGACGCCGCCGCCCGGCGGCGCCCACACCGGGCCGTGCAGGAAGTCGAAGCGCGTCAGCAGCGTGCGCCCCTCCTCGGCGAGGACGACGGCGCGGACGCCCTGGCGGAGCGGCCGCCCGGACGAGCGGCCCGCCAGCTCCTGGAACCAGCGCAGCCGCTCGCCCCAGGGGACGGCGGCGTTCGCCGGCGAGGTGGACGGGAGGACGAAGAGCCGCGTGTCGCCGAGCGTCCGCTCCTGGAGACCGAGCCCGGGCCGCTCGCCGAAGGCGCCGCGGTACGCCTCCTTCCCGACGAGCCCGATCCAGCCGGGTTTCAGGTCGCGGGCGAGCCGCTCGAGGCGGTCCGCGGAGCCCGCGAAGTCGGCGCGACGCAGGTCTCCCGAGCCTGGCGTCGTGCGGGCGGCCGCGTTCGTGACGCCGACCCCCTCGCGCAGGAGCTCGAACTGCTCGTGCGGCTCGTACAGGCGCGAGGTGAAGCGCGCCGCATGGAGGAGCCGCCAGAAGTCGTTGCGCGGATTGGCGAAGTGCGCCGCCGCCGCCGCGGAGACGCGGCCGGGATTGATCCCGCAGAAGACGACGCGGAGCCCGGGCGCGAGCACGTCGGGGACGGCGCTCTCGGTCACGTCGCTCTCGGCCATGTCCCTCGCTTCAGCCACGGTCTCCCCCAATGGGGGAAGCAAGTCCCCCTGCTGGAACGCTACGCGAGGGGGCGTGACGCCGGTGTGGAGGGTTCGTCGCGGATGTGTGACGCGGTCAGGCGGCGTCGAGCTCGGCGTCGGCTTCGTCGACGCGTGCGTCGAGGCGGGCCTCCAGGCTCCGGCGCAGGTCCTCGCCGGTCACCGCCAGTTCGAAGCGGGGCCGTCTCGGCTCGAGCTTCACCAGGGTGACCGTCGGGTCCCAACTGCCGTAGCAGCGGGCCCAGCACTCGGCCTCCGTCAGCGCACGCAGCCTGCGCACATCCGGCAGCGTATGGGCCGGACCGGACGGACCCCGGCGTGCGAGCATGTCGCGATGGCGGTCAAGGCGCGGGAGCTGCGCTACGAGGTGGAGGTCGCCGGCGGAGCGCTGCGAAGCGAGGACGGCACGCGGCTCGACGTCCCGGATGCCTGGACGCCCGAGCACGTGTTGCTCGGAGCGCTCGTGCGCTGCTCGCTCGCGAGCCTCGCCCATCACGCGGGCCGCTCAGGGCTCGCCGTCACGGAGGAGCACGGCTCGGCGCGCGCGCTCGTCACCAAGCGCGACGAGGACGGGCGCTACGCGGTCGTCGAGGCGACGCTCGAGCTCTCGGTCGCGCTCGAGCCGCAACCCGGCCCCGACGAGCTGGTGGAGCTGCTCGCCAAGGCCGAGCGGGACTGCTTCATCGGCGCGTCACTGCGCGCGAAGCCGAGCTACGCCTGGACCGTCAACGGCGTCCCGGTCTAGCCCTCCTCGAGCGGCGCCATCGTCAGGCCGCGCTGCCGGAGCTCCTCCCAGTAGAGCTCGGCCGGCTCCCGCAGGCCGGACCAGACGATCGCCTGGCCGCTCGAGTGGATCCGGTTCGCGAGCGCCAGGCCCTGGTCGTAGCCGATCCCCGGGATCACGGCCGAGAGCGCGGCGGCGACGCCCTGGAATGTGTTGTGGTCGTCGTTGAGCACGATCACGTTCCACGGCCGGCCGAGACCGGCGCCCTCGCCGCGGTCCAGGCGCTCCCGTGGCGGCGCGAGGGTGGAGCTCACGCGGCCATGGTAAAGCGGTAGCGTCAGCGCCATGGCCGCCGTGGGCTTCGACGTCGACGCCGTCCGCGGACGGTTCTCCGCGCTCCGCTCGCCGATCGCGTTCTTCGACGGGCCTGGCGGGACGCAGTGCCCCGACTCGGTGATCGACGCGATCGCCGGGTATCTGCGCGAGTCGAACGCGAACCTCGGCGGCGCGTTCCCGGCCAGCCGGCGCAGCGACGAGCTCGTCCACCGCGCGCACGACACCGCGGCCTCGTTCCTCGGCTGCCGGCCGGAGGAGACGATCTTCGGCGCGAACATGACGACGCTGAACTTCGCGCTCACGCGCACGCTCGGGCGCACGCTGCGCCCGGGCGACGAGATCCTCGTCACCCGCCTCGACCACGACGGGAACGTCTCGCCGTGGCTCGAGCTCGCACGCGACCGCGACCTGAAGGTCGCCTTCGTCGAGATCCGGGACGACACGACGCTCGACCTGGACGACCTCGCCGCGAAGCTCACCGACCGAACGCGCGTCGTCGCCTTCCCGCTCGCCTCGAACGCCGTCGGGACCACAACCGACGCGGCGCGCATCGCCGAGCTCGCGCACGAGGCCGGGGCGCTCGCCTGGGTCGACGCCGTCCACTACGGCCCGCACGGACCGATCGACGTCGCCGCGCTCGGCGTCGACGTTCTCCTCTGCTCGCCGTACAAGTTCTTCGGGCCGCACCTCGGGCTCGCGTTCGGACGCGACGAGCTGCTGCGCTCCTGGCGGCCGTACAAGGTCCGCCCGGCCGCGGACGAGCCGACCGGGCACCGCTTCGAGACCGGGACGCTCGCCCACGAGCTGCTCGCCGGGTTCGTCGCGGCCGTCGAGTACGTGCACGAGCTCGGCTGGGACGCGATCCGTGCGCACGAGCGCTCGCTCGGCGAGCGCTTCCTCGCGGGGCTCCCAGAGCGCGTGACGCTGCACGGGCTGCCGACGATGGAGGGCCGCGTGCCGACGTTCGCGTTCACGGTCGACGGGCTCTCAGCCGCGACGGTCGCCGAACGGCTCGCCGAGCGGCAGCTCGCGGTCTGGGCCGGCAACTACTACGCGCTCGAAGTGATGACACGGCTCGGCCTCGAGCCCGCGGGCGCCGTCCGCGCCGGCTTCGTCCACTACAACACCGCGGACGAGGTCGACCGGCTCCTGGCCGCGCTCGAGGAGCTCTAGTGCCCGACGTCGTCGAGCTGCTCCGCGAGCTGATCCGCTTCGACACGACCAACCCGCCCGGGAACGAGGAGACGTGCGTCGCGTACGTCGAGTCGCTGCTGCACGCGCGGGGCATCGCCACGGAGCGCTACGAGCGGACGCCGGGGCGCCCGAACCTCGTCGCACGCCACTCCGGCAGCGCCGGCGGCCCGCCGCTTCTCCTCTACGGGCACGTCGACGTCGTCACGACCGCAGGCCAGCAGTGGACGCACCCGCCGTTCGCGGCCGAGCTCGTGGACGGCGTCGTCTGGGGGCGCGGCGCACTCGACATGAAGGGCGGCGTCGCCATGATCGTCCGCGCGTTCCTCGACGCCGTCGCCGCGGACTCGCCGACCCCGCTCGTGCTCCTGATCCTCAGCGACGAGGAGGACGGCGGCGACGAGGGCGCAGTCTTCATCGCCGACGAGCATCCCGGGGCGCTCGGCGGCGCGCGGCACGCGCTCGGCGAGTTCGGCGGCGCGTCGCAGACGATCGCGGGGCGGCGCTTCTACCCGATCCAGGTCGCGGAGAAGCAGATCTGCTGGCTGCGCGTGCGCGTCCGCGGCAACGCCGGGCACGCCGCGCTCGGCGCGAAGGGCAGCGCCAACGTCCGGCTCGCGCGCGTCGTGCAGGCGCTCGAGCGGCGGCAGCCGCCCGTCCACATCACGCCGATCGTGCGCGAGTGGTTCGAGACGATGGCGGCGCACCTGCCGCGCGCCCAGGGAGTCGTGCTGCGCCAGCTGCTCAACCCGCGGCTCGCCGACGTCGCGGCGCGAGCCATCGGCAAGCCGATTCTCGGCCGCGTGATCCGCAACACCGCGGCGGCGACGATCGTGCGCGGCGGCGAAAAAATCAACGTCATCCCGGCCGCGGCGGAGCTCGAGCTCGACGGTCGGATCCTGCCCGGCCAGACGCCCGACGACCTGATCCGCGAGGTCTACGACATCGTCGGCCGCGACGGCGTGGAGATCGAGCTCGTGCGCCACGACGCCGGGCCGCCGGTGCCCGACATGTCCAAGTTCGAGCTGCTCGCCGACACCATCCGGGCGCTCGATCCGGAGGGGATCCCGGTGCCGATGCTGCAGGCGGGCGTCACCGACGCACGCCACCTCGCCCGCGCAGGCGTCCAGACCTACGGCTTCCTGCCGCTCAAGCTGCCCGACGACTTCGACGTCGCGCCGCTGATCCACAACGCGGACGAGCGGGTGCCGGTCGACGCGCTCCGCTTCGGAGTCGAGGCGATCTCGCGGGTGATCGCCGGGTACCCGTCGTGAGGCTGCTCGTCCTCGGCGGGACGAAGTTCCTCGGGCGGGCGGCCGCCGAGGCCGCGCTCGCGGCCGGGCACGAGGTGACGCTCGCCAACCGCGGCACGACGAACCCGGATCTCTTTCCCGAGGCGGAACGGATCCAGGTCGACCTCGCAGGCGACCTCGCGCCGCTCGCCGGGCGGGAGTGGGACGCGGTCGTCGACACCGACCCGACGCAGCTGCCGCGGCACACGCGTCGGCGCGTTGAGGCGCTGCGCGACGCGGCCGGCCAGTACGTCTTCGTCTCCACGATCTCCGTCTACTCGGAGGTCGCCGCGCCGATCGACGAGTCGTCGCCGGTGCTCGAGCCACCCGACCCGGAGCCGGAGGAGTTCGACCCGGAGCAGTACGGCGGGTTGAAGACGGGCTCCGAGCGCGCCGTGCTCGACGTCTTCGCGGAGCGCGCGACGATCGCCCGCGCCGGGCTGATCGTCGGCCCGCACGATCCGAGCGAGCGCTTCACCTACTGGCCGCGCCGGCTCGCGGAGGGCGGCGACGTGCTCGCCCCCGGCAGCCCGGACGCGCCGCTCCAGTTCGTCGACGTCCGCGACCTCGGCGCCTGGCTCGTCCGCGCCGGCGAGACCCGAGCCGGCGGCGTCTTCAACGCGACCGGCCCGGAGCGGACACTCGGCGAGACGCTCGAGACGATCCGGGACGCGATCGGCTCGGACGCACGGCTCGTCTGGACGGACGAGCAGTGCATCCTCGACGCCGGTGTGCAGCCGTGGATGGAGCTGCCGCTCTGGCTGCCCGGCACCGACGCGGACGGGCTGATGCGCGCCGACGTCTCGCGCGCGCTCGCGGCCGGGCTGACGACCCGCCCGCTCGAGGAGACCGCCCGCGACACGCTCGCGTGGAGCCGCGAGGCCGGCGAGCAGCGGCCGACGCTCTCCCGCGCCAAGGAGCGGGAGCTGCTCAGCCCTTGAGCGAGTGGCTCGCCTCGACGTTCCCGTTCACGTCGACGGCGCGCCAGGTGAGCGTCTTGCCCTTCTTCAACGTCAGCGGCTTCGCGTAGCGCGTCCACGGACCACTCGCCGTCAGGCGGTACTCGATCCCGGAGACGCCCTGCGCGTCGGTCGCGGTCAGCGTCACCCGCGAGCCCGAGCGGTGCGCCTTCGAGACCGGCGCGCTCGTGTCGGTGAAGTCGAAGTTGCCGGCCCAGATCGAGGCCGCCATCTTCGCGGCGCCGGAGGGGCTGGGATGGCCGGCGTCGAGCGGCGAGATGTCCGAGAGCTGGAGGTCGATCCCGTCGAACCCGGGCCCGTCCCAGCGGCAGTGGACGTACTGCGCGCAGATCGACTCGAGCACGCCGTTGTAGACGTCCTCCTGCTGGTGCAGGAGCGTCACCTGCGCCGGCGCCGGGACACCGCTGGCGTCGAACTTCGGGTCGCACGCGCCGACGCCGCGGGGGTCGGTCAGCTGCTCGCGCACATCCGCGGAGCCTGTGCCTCCGGCATCCCAGAAGGGCTCGACCCCGCCGATGCCGATCATCAGGATCCGCGCGTCCGGCTCCGCCCGCGACAGCGCCTTCATTCCCGCCGCCATGTCCCCGCGGAAGAAGCTGAGCTTGAGCGCGGGACAGAAGCTGTTGCCGCCGAGCGCCTCCAGCACGAAATCGAGGTGCGCGGGGAGCCGCTCGGCCTGCGACTCGAAGTCCGCGGACGCGTCGCCGTCGTGTGCGACGTTGTAGACGTTCCCCTTGATCCGCGGGTTCGCGGCGAGGATGCGCGAGTAGAAGCTGTCCACCACCGGGCTCGTGCCCGTAGCCCAGTTGTTCGCCGCCACGTCGGCCGGCGGGAGCGCCGAGTTGGTGGCGAAGCCCGTCTCCCAGGAGTCGCCGATCACGCCCATCGAGTTGGGATAGCCCGTGCGCGCCGGGCTGCCCGCCGCGGCGGCTGGGACGAGCACGAGGATCAGGACGAGAGCTCCGGCCAGGCGCATCAGAGCGGAGATTCGCACCAAAGGCCCGGATGGTTCAACCATCCACGGCACCGGCGCACGATCGAGCACGTCGGCCCTCGCGCGCACGGTGCCGGGAGCGTTGAGTGGAAGCGGGCGCACGATCGAGCCGTCAGCCCTCGCACGCACCGAGCTCTTCCACACGTTCAACGGGCGGCCACCGCGACCGGTTACGCGTAGATTCAGGGCGTGAGCGCCACCGACCGCACCCGCGTCCGCCGCGAGCCCGAGCGGGGCCGCTACGACCGCGAGACGATCGACGCGATCCTCGACGAGGCGCTCTTCTGCCACCTCGGCTTCGTCGTCGACGGGCAGCCGTACGTGATCCCGACCCTCCACGCGCGGGTCGGCGACGAGCTCTACGTCCACGGCTCGTCCGCCAGCCGCATGCTGCGCCACGCCGCCGACGGCGCGCCGATGTGCGCGACGGTGACGCTCCTCGACGGGCTCGTGCTCGCCAAGTCGGTCTTCAACCACTCGATCGACTACCGCTCGGTCGTCGTGCTCGGCCGGGCGCGCGTGGTCGGCGACGCCGAGAAGGCTGACGCGCTGCGCGTCTTCACCGAGCACGTCGCTCCCGGGCGCTGGGAGGAGGCGCGGCAGCCGACGCCGCTGGAGCTGAAGGCGACCTCGGTGCTCGCGCTGCCGCTCGACGAGGCCTCCGCCAAGCTGCGCACCGGCCCGCCGCAGGACGAGCCGGAGGACGTCGACCTGCCGGTCTGGAGCGGCGTCGTCCCGATCCACCTCGCCGTCGAGCCGTCGGAGTACGACTGGCGCCGCGTCCGGAGCGGTCGCCTGGGACCGCCTCGCTAGCATCGAGCCGGTGGAGGGCTTCCCGTTCGTGCACCGCGAGCTCGTGCGCTTCAGCGAGCTGGACGCGTTCGGCCACGTCAACAACGCGGTCTTCTCGACCTATCTCGAGCAGGCGCGGCTGGCGTGGTACGGGGAGCCGGACGACGGCGAGATGCCGCTTCGCGACGTGATCCTGGCGCGCACCGAGATCGACTTCCGCTCGCCGGTGCAGTTCGGGGAGACCGTCGAGATCGGCGTGCGGCCCGCGCGGCTCGGGACGAAGTCGTTCGAGCTCGAGTACGAGCTGCGCGCCGGCGGCAGGCTCGTCGCGGAGGCCCGGAGCGTCCTGGTCGGCTACGACTACGAGAGCGCGCGCAGCGTCGAGATCTCCGAGCGCTGGAAGCGGAGGCTCGCGCTGTGAGCGTCTTCACGACCGAGCGGCTGGACAACGGGCTGCGCGTCCTCACCGCCGACCTCCCGCACGCGCAGTCGGTGACCGTGATGCTGATGCTCGCGGCCGGCTCGCGCTACGAGACGCCCGAGACGAACGGGATCGCGCACTTCTCCGAGCACATGTTCTTCAAGGGGACGGAGCGCCGCCCGAGCGCGCGCCAGATCGCCGGCGAGATCGACGCGATCGGCGGCGAGTTCAACGCCTTCACCTCCAAGGAGTACACCGCCTACTACGTCAAGTGCGCGGCCGAGCACCGCGACATCGCTCTCGACGTGATCGTCGACATGCTCCGCAACTCCCGCTTCGCCGAGGAGGAGATCGAGCGCGAGAAGGGCGTGATCGTCGAGGAGATGAACATGTACTTCGACACGCCGCGCGACTTCATCGGCGGCGTCTACGAGGACCTCCTCTACGGCGACCAGCCGCTCGGCTGGGACATCATCGGCCGCAAGGAGACCGTGCGCGGCGCGACGCGCCAGACGTTCCTCGACTACCTCGGCGCCTGGTACAAGCCGTCGCGGATGGTGCTCGGGATCGCGGGCAACACCGGCGGCGACGCGCTCGCGAAAGCGCAGGAGCTGCTCGGCGACCTGCCGGCGGAGGCGACGCCCGAGCCCGCGCCGGTCGCGGCGTACTCGAACGGCCGCGTCAAGATCTTCACGAAGCAGTCCGACCAGGCGCACCTCGTCCTCGGCGTGAAGAGCTACCCGCTCGACCATCCCGACCGGTACGCGCTGCAACTGCTCGCCGCGGTGCTCGGCGGCGGGATGTCGTCGCGGCTGTTCACGGAGGTCCGGGAGCGGCGCGGGCTCGCCTACTACGTCCATGGGCTCAACCACAGCTACACCGACGCGGGGTCGCTCTACTCCCAGGCCGGCGTCGACATCGCGCGGATCGACGACGCCGTGACCACGATCGCCGCCGAGCTGCGCAAGATTGCCGCCGAGCCGGTGCCGGCCGACGAGCTGGAGAAGGCGCGGAACCTGCTCAAGGGCCGCTTCGTCCTGCAGCTGGAGACGCCGCAGGGCCTGATCATGTTCGGCCTCCGCAAGGAGGTGCTCGAGCGGCGCGCTCCCGATCCCTCCGAGACGATCGCCGGCCTGGAGCGGGTGACCGCCGAGGACGTGCAGCGCGTCGCGCAGGACCTGATCGCGGACGAACGGCTCCGGCTCGCGCTGATCGGGCCGTTCGACGACGCGGCGCGCTTCGACGCGCTGCTCTAGACCGCGAGCGTCGCGTTCAGCCCGGCGAGCTCGACCAGCTCGAGGAGCTCGGCCGAGAGATGCTCCAGCCGCAGCTCGTAGCCGAGGCGGCCGAGGGCGAGCCGCAGGCGGGCGAGCGCGTCGACGGTCAGCGCGTCCGCGGGAACGCCGGCGAGGTCGCAGACGACCTCATGCATCGAGCCGCAACGGCAACCCGAAGAGCGGGAAGACGCGGTCGGTGTCGAGGAAGAAGGTGAACTCCTTGATCCGGCCGTCCTCGAGCTCGAGCACCTGGAGAGCCCACGGCTCGTAGCCGCCGCCCTCGGCGGGCTTGTACTGGCCGAACGCGGGCGCGCCGTTGGCCGAGACCGTCGGGATCACGCGCGAGCCCTGGCAGCCGATCCCTGGCCCGAACCACCAGGCGAGCACGTCGTCGCGGCCGGCGAGCCACATGTCGAACGGCGGCATCGACTGGGTCGCGTCCTCGCGGATCAGCTCCGTCAGCGCCTCCATGTCGTACGCCTCGAAGGCGGCGACGTAGCGGTCGAGCAGCTCGCGGTCGACCTCGGCGTCGGTCGGCGCGATGTTCGCCTCGCCCAGCGTCGCGCGGGCCCGCTGCAGCGCGCTGTTCACCGACGCGAGCGAGGTGTCGAGCAGCTCCGCGACCTCGGACGCCTGCCAGCGGAAGACCTCGCAGAGGACGAGCACCGCGCGCTGGCGCGGCGGCAGGTGCTGGAGCGCGGCGACGAACGCAAGCCGGATCGTGTCGCGGTCGACGGCGACGTCCGCCGGGTCGGGGATCGGCTCCACCCAGGTCGCCTCCGGCTGGGTGCGCAGGTTCTCGAACAGCGGCTCCTGCGCGGGGCCGAGGTCCATCGGGCGCGCGCGCCGCTTGCCCGCGCGCAGCATGTCGAGGCAGACGTTCGTCGCGATCGAGTAGAGCCAGGAGCGGAGCGCCGAGCGGCCCTCGAAGCGGTCCGCGTTGCGCCACGCCCGCACCATCGTCTCCTGCACTGCGTCCTCGGCGTCGAACGGCGACGCGAGCATGCGGTAGCAGTAGCCGGTCAGCTCCGAGCGGTACTGCTCGGCGTCCTCAACCGTCTGCGCGGCCCGGGCCTCCACCGGGATCGATGCTAACGCCGTGCCCGTCATCTACGCGTAGGACGGCCCGCGGGCGGCGAACTCATCGGTGGAGCGGAAGAGAGAACGCCGGACGGTTTCCCGTCCGGCGCATCCACTCCTCGGAACAGGTCGGCGGCCCAGTTGGCACCTCAACCCGGAGTCCGCCCGTCAGAGTGCCTTCGACCCGTTCGAACGTCAGGGTTCTACCATTCGCGCCCGACGGCGCCAGGCCTCCCCTAGGCCGGCACGGTCGCCAGGTCGGCCTCGATGATCCCCCGGTCGTCGTCGTCCGAGATCTTCGCCGCGGCGGTGCGGCCGAGCTCGAGGAAGCGCCTGGCCTCGTCCGCGTGACCCGCGAGCGCGTGCGCCCTGGCGAGCGCCTCGTACGCGCCGGGGAGATCGAACTCCGCCATCTCCTCCGGATGCTCCTGGACGATCGCCAGGCAGCGCTTCGCGTGGTGGAGGGCGCCCTCCGGCTGGTTCACGAGCACGTGCACGCGCGAGCACTGCCAGTGGCTGCGCGCCCGGTTCGCGTTCGTGTGCGGCGCGTGTAGCCAGTGATAGGCAGAGGCGTGCGCGCAGTGGAGCATCTCGTCGTCCTCCTCCTGCGTCCGCGTCTCCTTCTCGATGAACGTCCACGTGCGGTTGAAGAGGTCGACGCCCAGGCGCCGGTGCGCGGCGTCGTCGAGCGACTCCGAGGTCGTTCCCATCACGGTCTCCTTCCCGTCGATCAGCGGTTGCAGCCCCTGCAGGACGACCCGCAGCTCGTTCGCGCGCAGCGCGGTGCGCCGCTGGTGCCCGACGAGCAGCTCCCGGATCTCCGCCGGCTCGCGCGAGTCGAGCAGCGCGGCGATCTCCTCGAGCGGCAGATCCAGCCCGCGCAGGCGGTGGATCGCCTCGCCTCGCTCGACCTGTTCCGGCGCGTAGAGCCGGTAGCCGGTGTCCGGGTCGACGGCGGCAGGCGGAAGCAGCCCCAGCTGGTCGTAGTGCCGGAGCTGCTTCACGGTCAAGCCGGTGAGGCGGGAGAACGTGCCGATCGGGAGCAGGGACATCGCTCCCAGGATCGTGCCTCCCGCTAGGGGAGAGTCAAGCCTCCGCTTCCTGCGCCTTCTCGTCGGCGGCGCGCTTGGAGATCTCCGAGACGACCGTCGGGTCGGCGAGCGTCGTCGTGTCGCCGAGCGGCCGCTCGTTCGCGACGTCGCGGAGCAGGCGGCGCATGATCTTGCCGCTGCGCGTCTTCGGCAACTCCGGCGTGAAGACGATGTTCGCCGGCTTCGCGATCGCGCCGATCTTCTTCGCCACGTGGTCACGCAGCTCGTTCAGCTTGTCGAGGTCGCCCTCCTTGCCGCCCTTGAGCGTGACGTAGGCGACGATCGCCTCGCCCGTCGTGGAGTCGGCACGGGAGCAGACCGCGGCTTCCGCGACGTCGTGGTGGTCGACGAGCGCCGACTCGACCTCGATCGTCGAGATGCGGTGCCCGGAGACGTTCATCACGTCGTCGATGCGGCCGAGCAGCCAGTAGTCGCCGTCCTGGTCGATGCGGGCGCCGTCGCCGGCGAGATAGATGTCGTCGTACTTCGACCAGTACGTGTCCCGGTAGCGCTGGTCGTCGCCGAAGATCCCGCGCAGCATCGCGGGCCACGGCTTCTTCAGCACGAGGTAGCCGCCGCCTCCGGGCGCGACCTCGTTGCCCCGCTCGTCGTAGACCGCCGCGGCGACGCCCGGGAACGGCCGTGTCGCCGAGCCCGGCTTCAGCGTCGTGACGCCCGGCAGCGGCGTGATCAGGATCATCCCCGTCTCGGTCTGCCACCAGGTGTCGACGATCGGGGTCCGGTCGCCGCCGATGTGCTCGCGGTACCAGATCCACGCCTCCGGGTTGATCGGCTCGCCGACGGAGCCGAGCAGCCGCAGCGACGAGAGGTCGTGCTTCTGCGCGTACTCCGGCCCCCACTTCATGTGCGAGCGGATCGCGGTCGGCGCCGTGTAGAGGATCGTGACGCCGTACTTCTCGACGATCGCCCACCAGCGGTCCTTGTCCGGGTAGTCGGGCGTCCCCTCGTACATGACCGAGGTGGCCCGATTGGCCAGCGGCCCGTAGACGATGTAGCTGTGGCCGGTGATCCAGCCGATGTCGGCGGCGCACCAGTACACGTCCTGGTCGGGCTTGAGGTCGAAGATGTAGTAGTGCGTCGTCGAGACGCCGGTGAGGTAGCCGCCGGTGGTGTGGATGATCCCCTTCGGCTTGGCGGTCGTCCCGCTCGTGTACATCAGGAAGAGCAGGTCCTCGCTGTCCATCGGCTCGCACGGGCACGACTCCGGATCGTCTGAGCAGCCGTCCTCGAGCTCGTGCCACCAGTGGTCGCGGCCCTCCGTCATCGCCACGTCGTTGCCGGTGCGGCGCAGCACGACCGACGCCTTCACGCCGGGCGCCGCGTCCATCGCCTCGTCGGCGACCTTCTTCAGCGGCACCGTCGAGCCACGCCGCCACGCCTCGTCCTGCGTGATGATGACCTCGCACTTCATGTCGTTCATGCGGCCGGAGAGCGAGTCCGCGGAGAAGCCGCCGAAGACGACGGTGTGCGGCGCGCCCAGCCGGGTGCACGCGAGCATCGCCACCGGGAGCTCCGGGACCATGCCCATGTAGATGCCGATCGGCGTGCCCTTCTTCACGCCCAGCTTCTTGAGCGCATTCGCGAAACGGACGACGTCCTTCTGCAGGTCGGCGTAGGTGATCGTGCGTGTCTCGCCCTCCGGCTCGCCCTCCCAGTGGAAGGCGACCTTCTCGCCGGAGCCGGCCTCGACGTGCCGGTCGACGCAGTTGAAGCAGACGTTCAGCTTCCCGCCGAGGAACCACTTGGCGTAGGGAGGCTCCCATTGGTACAGCTCACCGAACGGCTCGAACCAGGAGATCCGTTCCCGAGCTTCGCGCTCCCAGAACGACTCGAAGTCCTGGTCGTAGATGTCCGCCTTGGCATTCGCCTGCGACGCGAAGTCCGCGGGCGGCGCGTAGCGCCGCTCCTCGAGGAACATCGTGTCGATCGCATGCCCGGTTTCTGTCGCCATTTGGGAGCCTCCCTCGTTCTTAGCGAATCGTGGTGCGCTGGATCCTAGGTCAGCTCATCATCGGGCTGCCGACCGGCATGACCGTTCTGCCGGCAACACCGTTCCAGACACCCGCCGCCGACGTGTACCACGCCACGGCCGCCGTCACGATCCCGCACCAGCCGCCGAAGTGCAACCACCACTCGGTGCCGCCGTGCGAGAGGTTGAAGAAGCCGATCACGAGCACGATCTCCGTGATCTCGAGCGTGAGGAACACCAGGAACACCGCCATGTTCACGCGCATGCTCCCGATCAGCATGTACGTGTTGAAGACGGCGAACGCGAACAGGTACCACGCGAGCGCGTTCGTCAGGTCGCCGCCGGCGAACCCGCCCAGCCACTTCCCGTTGCCGACGCCGAGGATGATGAACAGGCCGAGGCCCATCCAGAAGCCCCCGTACGTCGAGAACGCCGTCGCACCGAACACGTTCCGGTTCCGGAACTCCCACATGCCGGCCATGAACTGCGCGAGGCCGCCGTAGAAGATCGCCGGGCCGACCCAGATCAGGTCGGGGATCCACGACGCGTTGTGCCCGCTGAGCAGGAACGTCGTCAGCGCGAAGCCGGCGAGACCGAGCGGTGCCGGATCGGCGGCGAGGTTGGCGGCGGGCGGAGGAGCAGAGGTTCGCTCCTCGTGGAGCTCAGCCATGCGGTTACCTCCCTTTGCCCGGCGCTTCCGTCCACGGCCCCGCGGCCGGCTTCCGCGCCGGAGTGGTTCCGGGCACTCTCGCCGATGCACCGGACGGAGGTCAAGCGGTCCGCGATGCGTGACCTACGGCACGAGGTCGTACGGGTACTGCGTGATCACCTCGGCGCCGTCGTCGGTGACGAGCAGGATGTCCTCCAGCCGGACGCCGCCGAAGCCGGCGCGGTAGAGGCCAGGCTCGAGGGTGATCACGTCGCCGGGGACGAGATCGTCGCCCGAGCGCGACAGGCTCGGCTTCTCGTGCACCTCCAGCCCGACGCCGTGGCCGAGCCCGTGGAAGAAGCCGGAGTCGAGCACCTCGCCCGGCTGCTTGGTCAGCGGCGTCGGGAAGCCCTCGGCCGCGAAGAAGTCGCAGGTCATCCGCATCAGCTCCTTGCCGTTGACGCCGGGCTTCGCCGCCTCGGTCGTCATCCGCAGCGCCTCGCGGCAGAGCGCGTGGTAGCGGGCTATCTCCTCCGGGATCTCGCCGACGACGTAGGTGCGCGTCATGTCGGAGTAGACGCCGGTCTCCCTGTCGCGCGGAAAGAGGTCGAAGACGACGGCCTCGCCGGGCGCGATCGGGCCGGAGCCCATCTCGTGCCCGATCGCCGTCTGCGCGCCGTGCGAGACGATGAACTCCTCGGCGGCGACGCCGTGCTGCGAGAAGACGCGCTCGACCTCGATCTTGATCCGCTCGCACGTGAGCGACTCGCCGTCCAGCCGGAGCACGTCGCCCGAGGCGTCGGCGTCGCGCAGCATCGCGCGCGCGACGTCGAGCGCGGCCTCGCACGCGCGCTGCGCGCGGCGCAGGCCCGCAACCTCGGAGGCGTTCTTCGAGCGCCGGCGCGCCTCGAACAGCTCGCGGTCGACGCCGACCTCGACCCCGTTCGCCCGCAGATGGTCGGCGAGTTCCAGCGGGAAGTCCGGCGGGACGACGGCGGTCGTGACGCCGAGCTGCTGACAGGCGCGTGTGTACACCTCGAGGATCGCCTGCCTGACCGGCGTCCCCTCGGCGAGCAGCTCGTCGATCCCGAACAGCTCCGGCGGCATCGTCTCGATCGCCGGGTCGGCCGCGTTGATGCGCGGCACCTCGAACGCGGTGACGACGGCGACGCGCCGCGCGTCGACCTCGACGTAGAGGAACGGATCCGGCACCGCGACCGGCACGGCGTGCCGCATGTCCGCCGAGCGGATGGAGTCGGCGTGGATCAGGACGGGGGCCGGCACGGGTGCGAATCCTATAGTTGGCGCGATGGCGATCCTGCGGCCCGAGGAGGAGGCGAAGGTGCGCGAGCTCTTCGCCGAGCTCGAGCGGCCCGTCGAGCTCCTCGTCGCCCTCGGGCCCGAGGAGACGCCGCTGCCAGGGGCGCGCGACGTCGACTTCGGCGCCGAGACGGTGCGCGTCTGCGAGGAGCTCGCGGCGCTCGGCGAGCGGGTGAGCGTGCGCTCCGAGCAGGAGCCGGACGGCTTCCCGCGCTTCCCCGCCGTCTCGATCCGGCCCGAAGGCCGCGACGCGGGGCTCCGGTACGACGGCCTGCCGTGGGGCTACGAGCTCGGCTCGCTGATCGGCGGGATCCTGGAGGCCGGCCGGCCCGAGCCGCAGCTCAGGCCGGAGACGCGGGAGGCGCTCGCGGCGCTCGACCGCGACCTCGCGCTCGACGTCTTCGTCACGCCGACCTGACCGCACTGCCCGCCGGCCGTGCTGCTGGCGTACAGAGTCGCGCTCGCCTCCGAGCGCGTCACGGCGACGGCGATCGAGGCGAGCGAGTTCCCGCGCCTCGCCGAGGAGATGGAGGTCTACGCCGTGCCGCGGATCGCCGTCAACGGCGTGCCGCAGTGGGACGGCGCCGTCCCGGAGGCGGAGTTCCTCCGCCGCGTAACGGCGCCGTCCACGACCTGAGCTCTAGGGCAGCTTCGCCAGGATCGCCTTCATCGCCGCCTCGAGCTTGTCGGTCGGCGGCAGCGTGGCCGAGGAGATCCACTGGCCGTTCTGGTCGACTCCCTCGCCGGCCGCCAGCACGATCCAGACGTTCCCCTTCAGGACGGTGATGTAGGAGAAGCACTCGAAGGCCTTGTCGCCGAGCCCTGCGACCGGCACCGGGCCGCAGTGGCGCGGGTCGTCGCTCCCCATGGAGGCCGGCGGCACGCCGTTCGGGCAGGCCTGACCGCCCCTGATCTGCGCGGTGTGCTCGAAGCCGTTGTAGCCCTTCGCGGCGGCCGAGCCGTACTCGATCGTCATGTTCCCGGCCCCCGGCTGCCCGGCGCCCGGCCCGTCCGTGTAGACGTACTCGAAGCCGCAGCTGCCGCCGGTCGGATTGGGGTAGTAGCCGACCTTGTCCCGGTAGGCGACGTGGCCCTGCCAGTCCGCGAAGAACGACTCGTACGTCGCGATCGGCATCACCTTCGCGCAGTCGTAGCGCGCGTCGAACTTCGGCGCGGCAGGCTTCTTCTTGGCCGGTTTCTTCTTGGCCGGCTTCTTCTTCGTGACGACGTGGTGCTTCGCCGCCTTCCCCGGCTTGGGCTTGCTCTTGGCCGTCGCGTCGCCGACGACGACCGCCGCCAGCACGCACGCCAGGAGGCATGCCGCAGTTCTCGACCCCTTCACTGTGTCTCCTCTACTCGACCCCTACGATTCCTACTTCAAAGTAGGGCAAATCGTGGATCGATGCAAGAGCCGCGAGCTCTACCGGAGCTCTGCGAGCAGCGCCCGCGCCACCGCCTCGAGCTGCACGTAGCTCAGCGTGCGGTCCTGCGAGTAGACCTGGACGAACGCGCTCTTCGCGGTGAGCACCACGATGCTGCGGTTGAACTCGGCGGCCTCCTTGCCGAGGCCCGTGACCGCCTGCAGCCGGCAGTCGCGCAGATCGTCGACCTGCGGCGCCCGGCAGTTCGCGGCGTCCCGCCTGGTCGACTGCGTCGCTCCCGCGACCCAGATGCCGTACTGCTTGAGGCCCGTCTTCGCGTCGACCATGACGAGGTTCGTGCCGTAGCGGCAGTTCGAGACGAGATTCGGGGCCGACCTGAAGATGGGGCCCGCCGTGAACCTGCCGCCGGTCAGTGCGTCGAAGCTCGACGCGGGCATCAGGACGGTGCAGTCCCAGGTCGCCGCCGCAACAGGCTTCACCTTGACCCGAGCCGTGGTGCCGGCCGCGGCGCCGCCTGCGCCGACGGCCGCGAGCGCGCAGACGAGCACGACCGAGACGAGCACGTTCCGATGCATTGTCAGACCTTCCGTTCGCCGCAGAAGGACCGAGATTATGTCCGCCCTCCCTCCAGCACAAGGCCCGCCGCTAGATTCGGGACGTGGAGGCTCTGGAGCGGGCACGCGAGCTGGTCGCCGGCTGGGACGCGCGGACGCGGGCGGAGCTGCCTGCGGGCGCGGAGATCTTCGACGCGCACGTCCACCTCGGCGACGACATCGACGGGATGGTCGGCCGCTACGAGGAGCTGCTCTCGATCATGGACCGGTGGGGCATCGCGCGCGCGAACATGTTCTGCCTCGACGAGCCCGACCGGCATCCGGGCTTCCGGGCCGGGAACGACCGCACGCTCGAGTTCGCGGCGCGCTCGGAGGGACGGCTGATCCCGTTCGTGCGGCTCGCGCTCGACGAGGGGCCGATCGAGGAGGCGCGGCGCTGCCTCGACCTCGGCGCCCGCGGGATCAAGCTCCACCCGCGCGCGCAGAAGTTCCTGCTCGACGACGAGCGCCTGGCGCCGGTGTTCGAGCTGGCGGCCGAGCGGCGCGTGCCGATCCTGATCCACGCCGGCCGGGGGCTGCCGCCGATCGCCGACGCGCTGCACCGGCTCGTGGACGCCTACCCGGAGGCGCAGCTGATCCTCGCCCACGCGGGCATCGCCGACCTCGGCGCGCTCGCGTCGCACTTCTCCGGACGGGCCGGCGTCTTCTTCGACACCTCCGTCTGGAGCCCGATCGACCTGCTCAGCTTCTTCCGGCTCGTGCCGCCGGAGCAGGCGCTCTACGCGAGCGACTACCCGTACGGCGGCCAGCCGTCGTCGCTGCTGATCGCGCTGCGGACCGCGCGGCTCGCCGGGCTCGACGACGCGGAGGTGCGGGAGCTGCTGGCGGGCGGCGCGACCCGGCTCGCGAACGGCGAGCCGCCGCGCCAGCCGACGACGCCGCGCGGCGCCGAGGTGCTTGCGCAGCCGATGTCGTTCGCGCGCATCCACCAGTACCTCTCGATGGCGACGCCGCTGCTCTGGAACCGGATGCCGGACACCGTCGGCGTGCTCGGCCTCGCGCTCAACGCGTGCGACGAGCGCAACGGCGGCGGCCACCTGGAGGAGCTGGATCAGCTGCGCGAGCTGCTGGCCGCGGCGCGCGAGCTGTGGCGCACGCTCCCCGACCTCGACGACGAGGGCGAGATCCGCACCGTCTCGCGGACGGTGTTCCGGCTCGTCCACCTCGCCGACATCGTCGCCGTGACGACTGCGGGGTAGCTCGCGCGGACTAGAGCTCGCCGCCGCCGTGGCGGGAGGCGACGCAGGCGTTCGTCCAGTCGGTGGCCAGCGCGACGACCCGGGCCGCGAGCTCCTCGTCGTCGCCGGCGTGCTCGCGCGCCACCTCGATCACGACCTGGTGGACCGACGCCTCAACGAGGCCGCCGAACTCGTGGCGCTCCTCGGCGACGATCGCGAACGCGGGAACGGCCTCGCGCAGCGCGCGGGCGAGGTCGTCGATCTCGGCGGGCGTGGCGTGGCGTCCGGCGAAGACGCCGAAGTTGACCCGGACCTCGAGGCCCGGCTCCTCCTGCTCACGCACCCGGAGCGCGATCGACGGCTCGTCCATCAGCGGCAGCATCGCACGGCGTCGTCCCCTCGCGGCCCGGTTCGCTAACGCTCGCGCGGCTCCCAGCCGAACCGGCGCGAGGCGAAGATCACGCCGAACAGCCCCCACGCGCTGAGGATCAGGATCGCCTCCGGCTTCGACCAGAACGCCTCGCCGTGCAGGTAGACCGCGTTGACGAGCTGGATGAAGTACTTGAGCGGGAGCACGTCGCCGACCGCGCGGAGCACGGCCGGGTAGTGGCGCGTCGGCCCGAACGAGCCGGTCAGGAAGGCCATCGGCAGCAGGATGAAGTTGACGACCGCCGAGGAGCCGTCGCCGGAGCGGATCACCGACGAGATCGCGACGCCGAGCGCGGCGAAGCACGCGGCGCCCAGCACGACCACGGCGGCGAGCGCGGCGGTGTGCGTTCCCGGGAAGGGCGTCGACTGGAGCAGGCGGCCGAGCACGAAGAGGGCGACCGTCTGCAGCAGGAAGACGACGAGCGTCGAGACTAGCAGCGTGGCGATGTAGAGCGCCGGCGGCAGAGGGGTCGCCCGGAGCCGCTTCAGGATCCCCGACTCCCGGCGCAGGACGAGCTGGATCGCAAGCCCGGCGAAGGCGGTGTTCGCGCAGCCGTAGCCGAGCAGCCCCGCGAGGAGCGCCTGGGGCGCGGGGACGCCGTAGATCGTCCCGGTGTAGACCGAGCCGAGCAGCAGGAAGAGCAGCAGCGGGAAGACGAAGATGAAGAAGGCCGCCTCGCGGCTGCGCCAGAAGACGAGCTGCTCGTTGCGGAGCTGGTGCAGGAAGAGACGCCGCGGCGGGACGCGGGCGTAGCCGGCGGCGGTCACTCGCCCTCCGTCAGGCTGAGGTAGACCTCTTCGAGCGTCGGGCGGCGCACCTCGAGGCCGTCGAGCTCCTCGCCGCGCGCCACCGCAGCGGCGGTCAGCTCGGCGAGCTCGCGGGTGGGCTCGGCGGTGCGGATCAGGACGTCCTCGCCGTCGCGCCGGTAGCGGATCTCGGCCTCGAGGCCGACCGTCGTCAGGTCGGACGGCGTGCCGACGCGGACGATCACGCCGTCGCGCATGACGGCGACGCGGTCGGCGAGCTGCTCCGCCTCGTCGAGGTAGTGCGTCGTCAGGAGCACCGTCTTCCCGAGCGAGCGGAGGTTGCGGATCATCTCCCACGCGGCGCGGCGCGCGGCCGGGTCGAAGCCCGTGGTGGGCTCGTCGAGGAAGATCAGGTCGGGGTCGCCGACGAGCGCGATGCCGAGGTCGAGCCGCCGTTTCTGGCCGCCGGAGAGCGTCTTCGCCGCTGCGCCGCGCTTCTCGGCGAGGCCGACGAGCTCGACCACCTCGTCCACGTCGCGGGCCTTGGCGTAGTAGCCCGCGAACATCGCCAGCGTCTCGCGGACGGTCAGGTTCTGCCAGAGCTCGGACTGCTGCAGGACGACGCCGATCCGCTCCCGGAAGTCCGGCCCGGGACGGGCGGGGTCGTGGCCGAGGACGCGCACCTCGCCGGCGTCGCGGGAGCGGTAGCCCTCGAGGATCTCGACGGTGGTCGTCTTGCCGGCGCCGTTCGGGCCGAGCAGTCCGAAGACCTCGCCCTCCTCGATCGCGAAGTCGACCCCGCGGACCGCCTCGAAGGCGCCGTACGACTTGCGCAGCCCGCTGACCTCGATCGCGCTCACCGCGGGGCAGGATAGTGCGGCTAGGCTCGGCGCCATGGCGGCCTTCCGCTACGTGGTGTGCGACGTCTTCACGGACACGCCGCTGACGGGCAACCAGCTCGCGGTCTTCACCGACGCGCGCGAGCTCCCCGAGGCGACGCTGCAGCGGCTCGCGCGGGAGATGAACTTCTCCGAGACGGTGTTCGTCTACCCGCCCGAGGCGGGCGGTCACGTGAGGCCCGGATCTTCACGCCGAGCACCGAGCTCCCGTTCGCCGGGCATCCGATCCTCGGCACCGCGTTCGTGCTCGCCGGGCCGCTCCAGCTGGTGGAGATCCGGCTCGAGACCGGCGCGGGAATCGTGCCGGTGCAGCTCGAGCGCGAAGGGGCGCGCATCTTCTTCGGCTGGATGACGCAGCCCGAGGTGACCGCGGAGCCGTTCGGCGCGGCGGACGAGCTTCTCGCCGCGCTCGGCGTCGCAGGCTCGGGCCTTCCGATCGAGCTCTATCGCCAAGGCCCGGGCCACGTCTTCGTGGAGCTCGGCTCGCCGGCGGAGGTCGCCGCGCTCGAACCCGACCCGGCGGCGGCCGCGCGCTGCCTGGGCGGGCGCGGGGTAGCGTGCTTCGCGCGGGACGGCGACCGCTGGAAGGCGCGCGTCTTCGTCCCTGGCGCGGGCGTCGACGAGGATCCGGCGACCGGGTCGGCGGCGGGACCGCTCGCGCTCCACCTCGCGCGGCATGGACGGATCGCCTTCGGGGAGGAGATCGAGATCGAGCAGGGCGCCGAGATCGCGCGGCCGTCGCTGCTCTACGCGCGGGCGCACGACGAGCGGACGGTCGAGGTCGGCGGCTCCGCCGTGATCGTCGCGCGCGGCGAGTTCCGGCTCTGATGCGGCGGGTCGCCGCTGGCTCGACTCGCTGTGACGCACTGGCCGAAAGGGCCATGTCCGGTGTCTGACACCGGACATGGCGGTGCCGGCCTTGGCGGGATCAGGCGAGCCAGGCGAGGGAGACGATGTCCGGGAGCTCCGGCTCGAGCGAGCGCCAGAACGTGCCGCCGTCGGTCGAGAGGTAGAGGCGATTGCGCGCGGCGTAGAGCATCCGGTCGGGGTCGTCCTCCGCGACCGCGACCGCGAAGCCGGCCGGCAGGCCGCCGCCCGCCTCGCGCCACGTCAGCCCGCCGTCGTTCGAGAGCAGGAGCGGCGGGCGGCGCTCGACCACCGCGACCACCGTCGAGCCCGACGCCGCCGCCGCGACCACGCGCGGCAGCCCGACCTCCACCGGCGCCGCGGCCGGCACCTCCGTCCCGGCGCCGAGCAGCTCCTCCGCCTCCACGTCGACGAGCAGCACGCCCTCCACCGTCCCGACCGCGGCGATCACCGGCGCGCTCCCGCGAGCAGCGCCGCGACGAGCGCCGAGGCGCGCCGCGCCGCCGAGACCGGCGAGTGGCCGGACGCCCGCCCCGCGAGGTACGCGGCCGAGAACGCGTCGCCCGCGCCGGTCGGGTCGGCGCGCACCGGGTTGGCCCGGATCCGCTCCGAGACGGACCGCGTCAGCACGAGCGACCCCTCGAGCCCGAACGTCACCACCACCTCGGGCACGCCGAGGCCGCGCAGCTCCTCGAGCGGCGCGCCGCCGAGCAGCGCCTGCGCCTCCTCCTCGGCGAGCTTCAACACCGTCACGAAGCGCAGCAGCTCCGGCTCGAAGTCGCCGTCGAGCGAGAGCGGCCCCGCCGCGCGCGCCCGCACGAGACCCTGACCGTCGAAGAGGAGGCGCCGGCCGCGGGCCAGCCGCTCCAGCACCTCGACCGGGAAGTCCCCGCGCAGGAGCGGCGCCACCTGCACCCACTCGACGCGCGCGAACGAGGCCGGAAGCTCCTCGACACGCCACGGCTCCCCGATCGCGTCGACCGCCATCGTGCGCGCGCCGCCGGCGTCGTAGGAGAAGGAGAACGCCGTCGTCTCGCCCTCCGCGGCGACCGTGACCGGCAGCCCGAGCGTCGCCAGCCGGCGCAGGAACGACGGCCGCTCCTCGACGCCGCACTTGGCCGCCAGCAGCGCGTGCTGCCCCAGCGTCCGCAGCGCGCGGCCCGCGTGCCACGGCCCGCCGCCGATCCGGCGCGCGGCGCCCTCGACCGCGTCGCTGGAGAGGTGCCCGATCACGCCGAGCGGGCGCACGGCGCAGAGCCTACGAGTCGGCGGAGCGCAACGCGGGCAGCCTCCGCGCGGCGAACGCGACCGCGAGCCCGAGCACGAACGAGACGCCGAAGCTCGGCAGGGACGCCGTGAAGGAAACCGTCGCGGGGTGCGTGTGGGCGACCAGCCGCGTCCACCAGCCGGGGCCGACCGGGGAGAGCCACTGGTAGAGCCCGAAGCCGACGAGCCAGGCGCCGAGCTGGCCCGGCCGCCACAGTGGCGACGCGAAGACGTCCTCGGCCGAGTAGTGCGCTCCCGCCGCGAGCCAGTCGGCGACGAGGACGCCGAAGAGCGGCACGAAGAACGAGCCGAGCAGGTAGAGGAAGTCCTGGTAGTTGCCGAGGTCGAGCGCGAGCGCGAGGCCGGTCGCCGCGGCCGAGACGACCGTGATCAGGAACCGCTGCGAGACGCGCGGCATCAGGTTCTGGAGCGACACCGCGGTCGAGTAGATGTCGGCGAACGCCTTCTCGCTCTCATCCACGGTGATCGCCGCGAGCGCGAGGAACGCGACGCCTCCCGCCGCCGCGACCGCGTCCGGCAGCGCCTGCGCGTCGGCGACGCCGCGCGCGAGCACGATCAGGATCCCGAGCCCGATGCACCAGACGGTCGGCACGAAGTAGCCGATCCCCGCGCCGAGCCCCGCGCCGCGCCGATTCCGGGAGAAACGCGTGTAGTCGGCGGCGAGCGGCGTCCAGGAGATGACGCTCCCGATCACGAGGTCGACCGCCTGGCCGAACGCAGGGAAGCCGCCCTTCCCCGGCGCGGCCCAGAAGGCGTGCAGGTGCGACTTCGAGATCGCCCAATACGTGAGGTACGCCATCGAGAAGAGCAGCGCCCACGAGGCGAACTTGCGCAGATAGCGGCGGACGAAGCCGATCGGCCCCAGCATCCCGAGCGCCCAGCTGAGGACGCCGAACAGCAGCGTCCAGAGCCACTTGCCGCGCCAGCCCCAGAGGTGCTCCGAGAGCGCGCCGGCCGCGGTCGCGATCACGATCAGCTCGAAGGTCGACCAACCGAGGTTCTGGGCGACGTTCAGCCCGGTCGGGAGATAGGAGCCGCGCCGTCCGAGCGGCGCGCGCAGCAGCACCATCCCCGGCACACGCGCGTCCGCGCCGATCAGGGCGGCGAGCCCGAGCAGCGCGTTCCCGACCAGCGCGCCGACGAGGATGGCGAGCAGCGCGTCGCGCAGCGAGAGCGCCGGCACGAGCAGCGCCCCGATCACGATCACCAGCAGCGAGACGGAGAGGTTCCCCCAGAGCAGCGTCGAGTCGAGCCCGCTCAGCACGTGCAGGCGCTCCGGGACCGGCTCGATCCCCCAGCTCGGCGTCGTCTCGCTCATGCGGCTCCTCCCTTCGCCGGCATTACCCGGATCAGGTGATGCGGGTGTGATCTCAGCCGCCCCTGCGCGGCACCCCGGTCCCGGGAGCCTAGCGTCCGTATCGCGCGGCGCGAGCGGCTGCGAGCGGCTCCCGCCCCGCGTCGAGCAGCCGCTGCTTCGACTCGGTCTCGCGGAAGAGCCGGAAGAGGAGCCAGACGAGCGCGCCGAGCATCGTGATCGAGCTCTCGACGAGCATCACGCCGCCGCCCGCCTGCTGGTCGGCGAGCGGAGTCAGTCCCCACATGCGAGGGTCGTGCACGTACGGCTCGAAGTAGACGTGCCCCGACCAGATGAAGAGCTGCGCGAGCGCGAGCATGACCAGCCACATCGCCAGCACGTAGGGGAGCTTCCACGCCGCAGTGAACGAGGCCGGCCCGGGCAGCGGCTCGAGCAGCGCAGCCCAGAGCAGCGTCCCGCAGACGAGGAAGAGCGCGTGCTGGCAGGCGTGGACGGTGTTGTTGCGGAGCGCCTCGTCGAACGCCACGGGAAGGTGCCAGAGCGAGAAGTCCGCCGCCCACAGGGGCAGCGCGACGAGCGGGTGGGCGAGCACCCGCAGGCGGCGGACGACCGGGAGCGCGAGCACCGGCCGCAGCAGCCTCCCGTCCAGGCCGAGCACGAGCAGCAGCGGCGCGACGTCGCCCAGCAGCAGGTGCTGCGCCATGTGCACGGAGAAGAGCCTCTCCTCGCCGATCCGGTCGATCGGCGACCAGAGCGCGACCGCCACGACCGCCAGCCCGGCCGCGAAGCAGATCGTCCGCCAGACGGGCGCCGCGCGCCCTCGCCCCCGCAGCGTCCACGTGCGCCGCCCGTAGAGCGCCGCCGTGAGGATCAGCAGAACCAGAGCCGTCACCGTTTCCTCCGCGTGTTGTCGGGGTAGCCGACGAAGCGGGTGAACGCGCTCCACCCGCACAGCCACGCGGCCCACGACATCGCCGGTCTCTTCTGGTGGATGACAGGCGGGGCCTTCCTGGGCCTGGGGCTCGTGGTCGGCCTGCTCGTGCTCAGCTGGTTCCGGCGGAAGCGGCGCGCGGAGGGCCCGCACCCGGGCGAGCGGGCGGGCTGGACGGTCGTGCTGGCGGGCGGCGTCGCGCTCGCG
>DASZYW010000036.1:0-3207 GCA_035545195.1 Gaiellaceae bacterium | reverse complement strand
GCAGACCTCGCGGATCGACTCGTCGGCGAGCTCGATCAGCCGGTCGTCGAAGAGGATCGGCTGGATCGACCAGAGCTTCTCCCACGCGACCTCGACGTCCTCCTCGGCGGCGAACCGCTCGCTCGCCGACCGGGCGAGCGAGAGCAGCCGCGCCAGCGAGTCGGCGTCGAGATGGCGCTGGTCGAGGAGCTGCTCCGCGGTCTCCACGACCGAGGTGACGATCCCCGGCTTGCAGACGACGCCGCCGGAGGTGCAGACCGCGCCCCCTCCGACCTCGGCCGCGATCGGCCGGATCTCGAGCGCGAGCTTCGCCGCGCCGGCGAGCGCGTCACGGCGCTGCGCCATCGGCGTCGAGCCGGAGTGCGCAGCCTGCCCCCGCCACGTGATCAGGTGCCGCTCCACCCCGAAGGTGCCGAGGACGACGCCGAGCGGGAGCTCGAGCGACTCGAGCACCGGCCCCTGCTCGATGTGCAGCTCGAGGTACGCGGCCGCGTTCGCGAGCTGGGAGCGCGCCTCGAGCGCGCGGTCGAGGTCGACGCCGTGCTCGGCGAGCGCGTCCGGAAGCGGGACGCCGTTCGCGTCGCGGCGCTGGCGCAGCTCCTCCTGGTCGGACATCGAGCCGGCGGCGGCGGAGGAGCCGAAGAGCGAGCGGCCGAAGCGCGCACCCTCCTCGTCCGCCCAGTCGACGAGCCGCACCGTGAGCGGCGGCGTCCCCTCCTCGGCGACACGGCGCAGCACCTCGACGCCGGCGAGCACGTTCAGGCAGCCGTCCAGCCAGCCGCCGTTCGGCACCGAGTCCATGTGCCCGCCGATCAGCAGCTCGCGCTCGGAGGCGCCGCGCAGCGTGAACCACTGGTTTCCCGCCGCGTCGATCTCGTGCTCGGCGCCGGTCGCCGCGACCCGCTCGCGCAGCCACGCCCGACCCTTCTCCCACGTCTCCGTCCACGCGACCCGCTGCGCCCCGTTCTCGTCGCCGGTCAGCTCGCGCAGCTCCTTCAGCTCGGCGACGGTGCGGGACGGGTCGAGCGGCATGACGCGATCCTAGACCGTGATAAGAACCCGGAATGCCGGTTGCGAGGAGAGTCGCCGTCGTGTCCCTCACCGTGCTCCTGCTGCTCGGCTCGTGGGAGCTCTACCGCTGGATCTGGACCTCCACCGGCTGGACCTGGCCGTTCCTCGTGAACGACACCTCGATGCCGCACCTCTGGACGATCGCGAAGGCGTTCGGCCAGCCGGCGCAGGTCAACCAGCCCGCGCTGATCACGGTGCTCCTGCACAAGATGCTCTTCACGGCGAAGGAGGCCGCGGCGGGCTTCGCGATCGGCGGGGTCGTCGGCTTCTCGCTCGGCGTGATCCTCGTCCACTCGCGCCTGCTGCAGCGCGGCTTCCTCCCCTACATCGTCGGCTCCCAGACCGTGCCGATCCTCGCGATCGCGCCGATGGTCGTCGTCTGGGTCAACCCGAAGCTGCCCGGCCCGCTCGCGGGCTGGGGCGCGGTCGCGGTGATCGCGGCGTACCTCACCTTCTTCCCCGTCGCGATCAACACGCTGCGCGGGCTCCAGTCGGCGAGCCCCCGCGCGCTGGAGCTGATGCGCACCTACGCGGCGTCGCGCTGGACGATCCTCTGGAAGCTCCGCGTGCCCGCGTCGATGCCTTACGTCTTCTCGGCACTGCGGCTCGCGGCGACCGCGAGCGTCGTCGGCGCGATCATCGGCGAGCTCCCGTCCGGCCTCCAGGACGGGCTCGGCGGCGCGATCATCAACTTCAACCAGTACTACTCGATCGAGCCGCAGGAGCTGTGGGCGACCAACGTGATCGCCGCCGCGCTCGGGATCGCCTTCTTCGTGATCGTCGTGCTCGCCGAGCGCGCGCTCGTCCGCCGGGCGCCGGAGCAAACCGCATGAGCGACTCGCCCGCGGTCGTCCGGATCGAGCACGTGACGAAGACCTTCCCCCAGGGGAACGTCACCGCGCTCCAGGACATCGACCTCGAGCTGGCGCCGCAGGAGTTCGTCTCGCTGATCGGCCCCTCCGGGTGCGGCAAGTCGACGCTGCTGCGCGTGATCGGCGACCTGATCGAGCCGAGCGCGGGCAACGTGACCGTGAACGGCAAGCCGGCGCGGCAGGCGCGCAACGACGGCGACTACGGGATCGTCTTCCAGGACGCCGTCCTGTTCGACTGGCGCACCGTCGCGAAGAACATCTCGCTGCCGCTCGAGATGCTCGGCTGGGACCGCGCGAGGCGGAAGCGGCGCGTCGAGGAGATGCTCGCGCTCGTCGAGCTCGGCGGCTTCGCCGACCACCATCCGTGGCAGCTCTCCGGCGGGATGCAGCAGCGCGTCGCGATCGCGCGGGCGCTCGCGTTCGAGCCTGCGCTGCTCCTGATGGACGAGCCGTTCGGCGCGCTCGACGAGATGACGCGGGAGCGGCTCAACCTCGAGCTGCTCTCGATCTGGCAGGGAACCGGCTCGACGGTCGTCTTCGTCACGCACTCGATCTCGGAGGCGGTCTTCCTCTCGTCGCGCGTCGTCGTGATGAGCCCGCGGCCGGGCCGGATCGCCGGCGTCGTCGACATCGACCTTCCCTACCCGCGCTCGGTCGAGACGCGCGAGGCGCCGCGCTTCTTCGAGCTCGTCACCGAGGTGCGCGAGCTGCTGCGCAAGCGCGGCGAGCACCTCCTGCCGGAAGAGGAGGCCCGGCTGTGAGCGGGTACGTCGTCTCCGAGCGCGGCCCGACCGTCGGCGGGCGCGCGGTGCGCCAGGCGGGCGAGTGGCTGCCGGCGCTCGTCGTCGCCGCCGTGGTGATCGGCGCCTGGCAGGGGGCGATCGCCGCCTTCCACATCCAACAGTTCCTCCTGCCCAAGCCGAGCGAGATCGCGAAGACGTTCTGGACCGAGCGGCACGAGCTCTGGCCGGCCGGCTGGTACACGTTCAAGGAGGCGCTCGGCGGCTTCGCGATCGGCTCCGGCCTCGGCGTCGCCGCCGCGACGCTCGTCGGCCGCTTCAAGGGGCTCGGCAACGCGCTGATGCCGATCTTCATCGCGGCGAACGCGGTCCCGATCATCGCCTTCGCGCCGATCTTCGGCGCCTGGTTCAACCCGATCTCGCCGCACTCGAAGATGGCCGTCGCCGCCGTCCTCTGCTTCCTGCCCGTGATGGTGAACACGCTGCGCGGCCTGCAGAGCGCGAGCCCGCGCCAGGTGGAGCTG
>DASZYW010000035.1:0-9183 GCA_035545195.1 Gaiellaceae bacterium | reverse complement strand
GCACACCGCGGCGCTGATGCTCACGAACCCGTCGACGCTCGGCCTCTTCGACGAGAACATCGAGGAGATCGAGCGGATCTTCCACGGCGCCGGCGCGCTCATGTACTACGACGGCGCGAACCTGAACGCCGTCTGCGGGATCTCGCGGCCGGGCGACATGGGCTTCGACGTCGTCCACATCAACCTGCACAAGACGTTCTCCCAGCCGCACGGCGGCGGCGGGCCCGGCGGCGGGCCGATCGCGGTGCGCGACATCCTCGAGCCGTTCCTGCCGGTGCCGGCGGTGATCCGCCGCGAGGACGGGAGCTTCGGCCTCGACTTCGACCGCCCGCAGACGATCGGCAAGGTGCGCGCGTTCACGGGGCCGTTCGGCGTCTTCGTCCGCTCGTATGCCTTCATCCGTATGTTCGGGCCGCGGCTGCGTGAGATGTCCGAGGCGGCCGTGCTGAACGCGAACTACGTGCTCGCGCGGCTGAAGGACGCGTACGACCTGCCGTTCGACCGGCTCTGCATGCACGAGTTCGTGCTCTCGGCGCGCGGCCTGAAGCGCGACCACGGCGTCAGCGCGCTCGACGTCGCGAAGCGGCTGATGGACTACGGGTTCCATCCGCCGACGATCTACTTCCCGCTGATCGTCCCCGAGGCGCTGATGGTCGAGCCGACCGAGACGGAGACGAAGGAGACGCTCGACGCGTTCTGCGAGGCGATGCTCGCGATCGCCCGCGAGGCGGCCGAGAGCCCGGAGCTGCTGCACGAGGCGCCCCACGACCGGCCGGTGAAGCGGCTGGACGAGGTGCGCGCGGCGAAGCGCCCGGTGGTGAAGTTCGGCTTCGAGCAGCACCCCGGCGCCGAGGGCGCGGCCGCGCCGGTGGCCGCCGAGGCGCCGAAGGGCGTCTAGGACTCGAGCTCCATCAGTACGTCCTCGGCCGGCGTTCCGTCCCCGAGGGTGAAACGGACGACTCCTCCACGGCGGAAGCCGAGGCGCTCGTAGAGGCGCAGCGCGCGCTCGTTCCGCTCCCAGACCTGGAGCCGGACGCGCTCCGCGCGCGCGAGGCGCGGGTGCGCGAGCGCCGCCGCCGCGAGCCGGGCGCCGATCCCGTGCCCGTGCAGCGGCATGTCGACGTAGAGGCGCTCGAGCTCGCCGTCGGAGAGCTCCGCGTAGCCGGCGAGGCGCCCCTCGCGCTCGGCGACGAGGACCGTGCGCTCGGCAAGCGCGCGCCGGAAGCGCTCGGGCGAGCGGGTGCGCTCGATCTCGGCGGCGGCCTCCGCCGGCGGGAGCGAGTCGCCGAACGCGTCGAGCCACGTCCGCGCGGCGAGCGCGGCGAGCGCCTCGACGTCGCCCGCGGACGCCGCGCGGATCGTCACCGCCGGGCCGCGCCGCAGCTCGACCGCCGCGCCGATCCGGCGGCCGCCGATCGCGTCCAGCAGGGTCCGCGAGGCGACGTTCGCCTCGTCCACCTCGGTCGAGATCTCCGCATGACCTCGCTCCCGCAGCACCGCGAACGCCTCGCCCAGCAGCCAGCGCGAGATGCCGCGGCGGCGCAGCTCGCGCCGGGTGCCGACGAACCCGAGCCGAGGCCGCTCCGGGCGGAGCCACACGCGGGCGATCGCGACGGCCTCGTCGCCGACCGCCGCGACCAGGTAGACCGCCGCGTCGTACTGCGGCGACTCGTACGTCTCCGCGCGGAAGTCCTCCGGTCGCCAGCGCCAGCCGTCGGTGCCGGGCACGTCCTGCCGCAGCTCGTCGTCGAGCAGGCGCAGCTCCCGCTCGGGCACCTCGTCGGCGTGCAGCAGGCGGATCCCCTCGGGCGCCGCGACCCGCGGCACCGTGACAGGGAGGAGCAGGTGCAGCTCGCGCCGCAGCGGCTCGAAGGCGAGCGCGGCCAGCGCGGCGAGGCGCTCCGTGTCGGCGGCGTCGGCGGACGCGAACAGCTCGCCCGGCGGGAGCTCGCCGTCCGGCTCGCCGTGCGCGAAGCGGCGCCCGTCCGGTCTGACCCAGGTGCGCATCACCGGAGCGTAGGCTCCACGCGTGCCCGGGGAGTGGTGGCGCAGCGCCGTGATCTACCAGGTCTATCCGCGCTCCTGGGCGGATTCGAACGGGGACGGGATCGGCGACCTGCCGGGCGTCACCGCGCACCTCGACCACCTCGAATGGCTCGGTGTCGACGCCCTCTGGCTCAGCCCGACCTTCGCGTCGCCGAACGCCGACTGGGGCTACGACGTCGCCGACTACGACGGCGTCCACCCCGACCTCGGCACGCCCGAGGACCTCGAGCGGCTGCTCGTCGAGGCACGCCGTCGCCACATCCGCGTCCTGCTCGACCTCGTCCCGAACCACACCAGCGACGCGCACCCGTGGTTCCACGACGACGCGAGGCGCGACTGGTACGTCTGGCGCGACGGGAAGCCGGACGGCTCGCCGCCGAACAACTGGCTCGCCGCATTCGGCGGGCCGTGCTGGACGTACGTCGACAAGCGCGGACAGTGGTACCTGCACAACTTCCTGCCGCAGCAGCCCGATCTCGACTGGTGGAACGAGTCCGTGCGCGCGGAGTTCGACGGGATCATCCGCCACTGGCTCGACCGCGGCGTCGCCGGCTTCCGCATCGACGTCGCCCACGCGCTCGTCAAGGACCGGCAGCTGCGGGACAACCCGCCGGCGCGGCCGAACGAGTCGCCGACGTGGAGGCGGGTCGGCCAGTGGCCGAAGCACAACTTCGGGCTGCCGGAGGCGATCGACGTCCACCGGCGCTGGCGCTCCGTCGCCGACGAGTATGCGTCGGACCCGCTCCTGCTCGGCGAGACCTACGTGATGGAGCTCGACAAGCTGATGCAGTACGTCGTCCCGGACGGGCTCCACCTGTGCATGAACTTCCCCTTCCTGCACACCCCGTTCGTCGCGGAGGAGCTGGCGGCGACCGTCGCGGAGACCGAGCGGCTCTACCCGGAGGGCGCGACGCCGGTGTGGCACGCGTCGAGCCACGACGACCCGCGCTTCACCTCGCGCTGGTGCGCCGCGGACGAGCCGCTGACGAAATGCGCGCTCGTCGGCCTGCTCTCGCTGCGCGGCGCCGCGATCCTCTACCAGGGCGACGAGATCGGGATGGAGGAGGTCGAGGTGCCGCCCGAGCGGCGCCGCGACGTCGCCGGCCGCGATCCCTGTCGAACGCCGATGGTCTGGCGGGACGCGCCCGGCGCGGGCTTCACCGCCCCGGACGTCGAGCCGTGGCTCCCGATCGGGAAGACCGACCGCAACGTCGCCGCGCAGCGCGAGGATCCCGATTCGATCCTCACCCTCACGCGCGACCTGATCCAGCTGCGGCGGCACCGCGGGCTGCTCGCCGGCGCCTACACCGCGCTCGACGCGCCCGCGAACGTCTGGGCGTTCACGCGCGAGGGCGGCGCGCTCGTGGCGCTCAACCTCGGCGACGAGCCTGCGCGGCTCGACGGAGTCGAGGGAGCGATCGTCCTCTGCACCGACCGCGCCCGGGACGGCGAGGTCGTCGAAGGCGCGCTCGAGCTGCGGCCGCGCCAGGCTGTCGTAGCATCGGCGGCGTGAGCTCGACCGTCCGGATCGACGACTCGCTCGCCGGGATCGACTGGGAGCGGGCGAAGGCCGACCTCGCGGCCGACGACTTCGACAACGGCCGGTCGGCCGCCGCGCTCCGCCTCTCCTTCGAGCGGTCGCAGCACGTCGCGATCGCACGCGACGGCGACCGCGTCGTCGGGATGGCGCGGCTCCTCTCCGACGGTGTCTGCAACGCGTACCTGCTCGACGTCTGGACGCAGTCCGCGTACCGGCGCCGCGGGATCGCGACCGCGATGATGCGACTCCTGATCGCCGCCGTCCCCGGCCAGCACATCGGCCTCCAGACCGACGACGCGCAAGAGCTCTACGCGTCGCTCGGCTTCAGGCCCCAGCCGGAGTTCTGGTCGCTCGTGTCGGGTCGCTGGCTGGAGAACGACGCGAACCTGCCCTAGGCGCGGCCGCGAGCTGGCCGCACGCCGCCTCGATGTCGCGGCCGCGGGTCAGGCGCACGGTGGACGGCACGCGCGCGCGTTCGAGCTGCGCCTTGAAGGCAACGATCCGGTCGCGGGAGGAGCCGTCGAACATGCCCGTCGGGTTGTAGGGGATCAGGTTCACCTTGAAGTGGTCCCGCCCGAGGAGATGCGCGAGGGCGCGGCCCTGCTCCGGCGAGTCGTTGACGCCGGCGAGCATCACGTACTCGACGAAGACGCGCCGGTTGGTCGCGCGGGCGTGGCGCGCGCACTCGGCGAGGACGTCGGCGAGGGGGTAGCGGTCGTTCACCGGCATGATCCGCGAGCGCAGCTCGTCGTCGGGCGCGTGGAGCGAGAGCGCGAGCCGGATCGGCTCCTCCACGTCGTCCACGAAGCGCGTCAGTCCCGGCAGCCAGCCGACGGTGGAGATCGTCGTCCGGCGATGCGTGATCCCCAGGTCGGGGAGCCGCCGCGCCGCGGCGAGCACCTCGTCGAGGTTCAGCATCGGCTCGCCCATCCCCATGAAGACGGCGTGGTTCACCTCGACGCGGCGCCGGAAGTGGAGCGCCTGGTCGACGATCTCCGACGAGGTCAGGTTGCGGCCGAACGCCATCGCGCCGGTCGCGCAGAAGGTGCAGGTGAGCGGGCAGCCGGACTGGGAGGAGAGGCAGAGCGAGCGGCGGCCGTCGCGGTACTGCATCAGCACCGCCTCGACCGGGTGGCCGTCCGCGGTGCGGAAGAGCGTCTTCACCGTGCCGTCGCGCGACTCCCGCTCGGTCTCGACCGCCAGCGTCGAGAACGGCACGGCGGCGGCGAGCTCGTCGCGCAGCGCGCGGGGGAGGTTCGTCATCGCGTCGTAGCCTGCGGCGCCGCGCGCCGTCCACTCCCACACCTGCCTGGCGCGGAACGCCGGCTCGCCGCGCTCGCGCAGCGTCGTCTCCAGAAGGCTCAGATCCACCCGGGCACCGTAGCGGTGCGTCCCGCGCGGCCATGTCCGGTGCCTGGCACCGGACGTGGCTCGAGGAGACATCGCCTCAGGTGAGCAGCGTCTCGCCCGGCGGGCCCTTGCGGACCCGGCGCACCACGTCCTCCGGGTCGCCGTGCACGTTCTCGAGCCACCACGTCGCACCGGCGGCCGCGTACGCGGGGAGATCGGCCTGCCCCGAATAGCCGATGAAGCAGACCTCGTCGATGGAATGGCCGTGAAGCATGGAGCCGAGCCGCTCGGGCGAGACCGTGTTCCCGTCCTGATCCGAGCCGTCGACGAGCCACCCGTCCCAGCGGGCCGCGCGGGCGCGCGCCCGCGACGACATGCCGCCGATCCAGAACGGGATCTCGCGCAGCGGCAACGGTCTCAGCGTCAGCCCGTCGAGCGCCTCGCCCGAGAGCAGCGTCCGGAGCCGGCCGAGACCGTCGTCGAGCCTTGCCGCACGCACCCGTTCGTCGGTCTCCTCGCCGAACGCCGCGAACTCCGCCGGCAGCGCGCCGAGCCCGGCGCCGAAGACGACGCGGCCGCCGCTCGCGTGCGACAGCGTCGCAAGCTCCTGAGCCAGGTTCTGGACGCGGCGCCGCGCCACCGGGGTCACCGCCGTGCCGAGCAGGAGGCGCGAGGTCACCGCGGCGCACGCACCGAGCGTCACCCACGGGTCGGCGGACGGCGCTCCGAGCGACGCCCACGCGAGATGGTCCCAGACGAGCAGCGCCTCCCAGCCCGCCTCCTCGGCCTCGCGGGCGACGCGCACGGTCTCGCGCGGATCGGCGAACGCGCCGAGCGTGCACAGGTCGAGCCCGAACCGCATCGCCCGAGACGCTAGCGTGAGCGCCCGTGATCGATCTCCGCTCCGACACCGTCACCAAGCCGGACGCCGCCATGTTCGCCGCGATGGCGGCCGCCGAGGTCGGCGACGAGCAGTACCTCGAGGATCCGACCACGAACGAGCTGCAGCGGCGGATGGCGGGGCTGCTCGGCCACGAGGCGGCGCTCTTCCTGCCGACCGCGACGATGGCGAACCAGGCGGCGCTGCGCGCGCAGACGAAGCCGGGCGGGATCCTGCTCGCGGAGGAGCGGACACACGTGCTCGTCTACGAGTGGGCCGGTCCCGCGATCCACTCGGGGCTGATCATGCGCGGCGTCCCGGCCGAGCGTGGCCGCGTCACGCCGCAGCACGTCTGGGCGGAGAACGACCCCGACCTCGGTCCCGGCGGGATCGTCGTGCTCGAGAACACGCACCGCAGCTCCGGCGGGACGATCTGGCCGCTCGACGAGCTCCGCGCCACCGTTGACGCGGCGCGCGAGCGTGGCGCCGCCGTCCATCTCGACGGCGCACGCCTCTTCAACGCGGCCGTCGGCGCCGGGCTGCCCGTCTCGGCCTGGGCGAGCCTCGCCGACTCGGTGACGATCTGCTTCTCGAAGGGGCTCGGCTGCCCACTCGGCGCCGTCCTCGCCGGCTCGCGCGCGACGATCGAGCGCGCCTGGGAGTCGAAGTACCTCTTCGGCGGCGCGCTCCGCCAGTCCGGTGTGATCGCCGCCGCGATGCTCCACGCGCTCGACCGCAACGTCGAGCGGCTCGCCGACGACCACGCGCGCGCCGCGCGCCTCGCCGAAGGCATCGGCGCCGAGCCGCCGGAGACGAACTTCGTCCAGTTCCCGGACGAGCCCGGGCTCCAGGCCCGCCTGCGGGAGCAGGGAGTCCTCGTCGGCGATCTCCGGCCGGGCCGGCTGCGCGCCGTCACCCATCTCGGGATCACCGACGAGGACGTCGATGCCGCGATCGAGGCGTTCGCCGTTACTCGTACTGGAGCGCTTCGAGCACGTTGAGCTTCGACGCGCGGCGGGCCGGGAAGATCGCCGCCACGAGCCCGGCGACCACCGCCGCGATCACGAAGACCACGAGTGTGACCCACGGGATCGTGAACGCCGGGTACTTGATCGCGTCGCCGACCATCAGCGCGAGCACGATCCCGAGCGGGATCGCGAGCGACGCGCCGATCAGCGCGGTCACGATCGACTCGTGCCGGATCATCCGTCGCAGCTGACGGCGCGTCATCCCGACGGCGCGCAGCATCCCCAGCTCCCGCGTCCGCTCGAACACGGTCAGGATCAGCGTGTTCACGATCCCGAACAGGCTGATGATGATCGAGAGCGAGAGCAGGACGTAGAGCATCGAGAGGAGCGTGTTGATGCCCTGCTCCTGGTTCTTCTTGAACTCGCTCTCGGTCGCGATCTTCGCCTCGGGGAACGGCTTCAACGCGTGCTCGAGCTTCGCGGTGTTCGCGGCCGTGTCGCCGCCCGCGATGTTCACGAACGTGTAGAGGTTCTGCGGGTTCTGGTACTCGGCGTCGAAGCGCTTGGTCGAGATCGTCACGTCGCCGTACGGCGAGCCGCCCTTCGGCGGGTCGGTGATGCCCTTCAGGACGAGGTGCATCGTCGTCCCGGCCGGCGTCTCGACGTCGATCGGCGAGCCGACCGTCAGGTGCTGCGCCTTCGCGTAGTCCTTGGAGACGAACGCGCCGTTCGAGCCGAGCCGCCCGGGCACCGCCTGCGAGCCGGAGGCCCAGTCGATCGAGATCACCTTCGCGATGTTCCCGGAGACGGCCGTGACGCCGATCTTCGAGCCGAACGCCCGGCCCTCGCCGGCGCGGACGCCCGAGACGACCTGGACACCCGGCACCTTCAGGAGCGCGTTCGCGGACGCGTCGGAGATCGGCGAGAAGTTGTCCGTCGACGTCAGCGCGTAGTTGGCGCTGAAGAGCGAGTTCACCGACGTCTCGAACCGCGACTTCAGGCCTGCGGCGAGCACCGAGACGAGCGTCACCAGCGCCAGCCCGATCATCAGCGCCGAGGCGGTCGACGCCGTGCGCTGCGGGTTGCGCATCGCGTTGCCGCGAGCGAGCGTCCCGGCCGCGCCGGCGAAGCGCGCCGCCGGCCAGCCGAGGGCGGACGCGAGCGGCGGCACGAGCGTCTTCGCGAGCATCGCGACGCCGAGGAAGACAGCCGCTGCACCGATGCCGATCGCGAGCAGCCGCTCCTTCGTCGAGAGGCCGCCGACGAACAGGCCGATCAGCATCAGCGCGGCCGCCACCGCGATCGTCAGGACGGCGGCCGCCGGCCCGAAGCGCGCGAAGCGCGAGACCGGCAGCACCGCGCCCTCGCGCACGGCCGAGATCGGCGGGACGCGGGTCGCGCGGATCGCCGGCCGCAACGCCGCGAGCAGCGTCACGACGGTGCCGACGACGAGCGAGACGACGATCGTCCGGGCGGCGAAGACGGTGCCGGCCTGCGGCAGGTCGATCCCGAACGAGATGAAGAGGTGGTTCAGCAGCTTCGCCAGCCCGAGGCCGAGGAAGAGCCCGACGAGCGACGCGATCACGCCGATCACGAGCGCCTCGAGCAGCACCGAGCGCAGCACCTGGCGCCGGGTCGCGCCGAGCGTCCGCAGCGTCGCGAGCTCGCGCGTGCGCTGCGCGATCGTGATCGAGAGCGTGTTCGCGATCACGAACGTCCCGACGAACAGGGCGACGCCGGCGAACGCGAGCAGGAAGTCGTTGAAGATCGAGAGGAAGCCGTTCGTGTCCTTCGTCGCCTGCTGCGCCTCGCCCTGTCCGGTGCGCACCTGCGCGGTGGGCGGCAGCAGCGGCTGGATCTCGCGCACGAGCTCCTGCGGCGAGACGCCGGGCTTCGCGGCGACGTCGATCCCGTCCAGCTTCCCTTCCTTGTGGAAGATCTTCTGCGCGACGGAGAAGTCGAAGATCGCCATCGTCGCGCCGCCGAGCGAGGAGACGCTCCCGATCTTCACGGTGCCCGTGATCCGGTAGGGCTTCACCGGCCCGCGCGCGATCACGCCGACCGTGTCGCCGACCGCCAGGTCGTTCTTGGAGGCGGTGTGCGCGTCGACCGCGACCTGGCCGGGGCCGGAGGGCCACGAGCCGGAGACGAGCGTGAGCGGGTTGAAGCGCTGGTCGCCGTGCGGGTCGACCGAGAAGGCGAGCGGAGGCGCGCCGTGGCCGGAGATCACCTTGCCGTCGTGGCCGACGAGGTACGCGTAGTCGGAGACGCCGCCCGCCGCCTCGGCGACGCCCGGGAGGTTGCGCACCTTGCCGAGCAGCGACTCCGAGAACGACGGCGGCAGGCCGTTGTCGTTGTTCTTGGAGATCGCGCTCTTGCCGGTGACGACCGCGTCGGTG
>DASZYW010000034.1:0-13038 GCA_035545195.1 Gaiellaceae bacterium | reverse complement strand
GAAGCGGAAGTCGTCGCCGAAGATCGTCCGCGAGACGCCGAGCCGGCCGTTCACGTGCAGCGCCGCGGGCGTGAACTCGATCTGGCCCTCCGGGTTGAAGAACTTGACCGAGATGTGGCCGGCCTCCTTCTCGATCCCGTCCAGCTGGTAGATGAAGTCCATGTGCCAGGAGGCACGGCGGAACTCGCCGTCGGTCGCCGAGCGGAGCCCGACCTCCTCTTGCATGCGGACGATCTCGCGGATCGCCTCGTCCTCGATCCCGCGCAGCTCGGCCGCGTCGATGCGGCCGGCCGCGAAGTCGTCGCGCGCCTGCAGCAGCTGCGGCGGCCGGAGCAGGCTGCCGACGTGGTCAGCGCGGAAGGGCGGCGTGTCGCGGAGGGCCACGGCGCGCTTATACCACGTAGTGGGAAGGCGTTCGAGGTTCTCGAACGTGCGAAGATCGCGCCGTGAGTGATCCCGCCGACCTCGGCGTCCTCGAAGCGGCAGAGCTGCTGCGCTCGCGCCGGCTCTCGTCGCGCGAGCTCGTCGACGCCTGCCTCGCCCGGATCGCGGCGCGGGACGGCCGGCACAGATTCGACGGCGACCCCGAGTCGGTGAACGCGTGGGTGCGCGTCTACGAGGAGCAGGCTCGGGAGGCGGCACTGCGCGCGGACGAGCGGCTGGCGGCCGGTGAGGCGCCGCTCCTCTGCGGGATCCCGATCGGGCTCAAGGACCTCTACGCGGTCGAGGGGCTGCCGCTGACGGCGTCGAGCCGCGCGCTCGACGAGGAGCCGCTGCGCGACTGCGATGCCTGGGCGCGCCTGGCGGCGGAGGGGATGGTCCTGCTCGGGCACCTGCACACCCACGAGTTCGCGGCCGGCGGGACGACCGACCAGGTCGGGAATCCCTGGGACCTCGCGCGCTCCGCCGGCGGCTCGAGCGGCGGCTCGGCCGCCGCGCTCGCGTCGCGCACGACACCGGCCGCGACCGGCACCGACACCGCGGGCTCGTTGCGGATCCCGTCGGCGATGTGCGGGACGGCGACGGTGAAGCCGACGCTCGGTGCGGTGCCGCTGCGCGGGATCGTGCCGCTCGGCCCGACGCTCGACCACGCCGGTCCGATGGCGCGCAGCGTCGCCGACTGCGAGCCGCTGCTCGCCGCCATGGCCGGAACGCGGCCGCCCGCGAGGCGCCGCCGCCTGAAGCGCGTCGTCCTCTCGCCGCGCATCGCCGACCTCGACCCGGACGTCGCCGAGAACTTCGAGCGCGCGTGCGCGCTGCTCCCGCTCGTCACGGCTCCGGCGCCGTCCGTGCAGCTCGACCTCGGGCTCGACTTCCTCGACGTGCTCTGCGCCGGGATGCTCGTCTACCACCGCGGGCTCCGCGACCGGCGCGACCTCTACCGGCCCTCGACCCGCGGCTTTCTCCGGCACGGCGAGGAGCGCGCGATGACCGCGCCGGAGTACGTCGCGATCCAGGAGGAGCGCGCCGACGTGCGGGCCGAGTGGCTCGACTGGTTCGCCGAGCACGAGATCGACGCGCTCGCCGAGCCGACCGTGCCCCTCGTCGCGCGCGAGCGTGGGCGCGGCTACGAGCGCGCCTTCACCGATGTCGCCGAGATCTCGCTCACCCATTACTGGAACTGGACGGGCTTCCCGGTCGTCTCGCTGCCCTCGGGCGTCGGCGGCCGCAGCGGCCTGCCGACGAGCGTGTCGCTGATCGGCCCGCCCGGCGCCGAGTGGAACCTGCTCGCCGCAGGCGTCGCGCTGGAGAACGAGCTCGGACCGGTGTCGCCGTGAACGTCGACCAGCTCGTCGCGATCGACGTCCACGTGCACACCGAGCGCACGCGCTCCGGGCACGACCCGATGCCGCCCGAGCTGCGCGCGGCGGCCGCGCACTACTTCCACAGCGACCAGCCGCTACCCACCGTGGACGACGTCGCCGCGTACTACCGCGAGCGTCGTATCGCCGCCGTCCTCTTCACCGTCGACTGGGAGACGCGCAGCGGCATCCCTCCGATCCCGAACGAGGAGATCCTCGACGCGGCGCGGAAGAACCCGGACGTCCTGATCCCGTTCGGGACCGTCGACCCGGCGCGCCCCGACGCGCTCGCACGCGTCCGCGACCTCGTCGCAGGCGGCGTCCGCGGCTTCAAGTTCCACCCGAACCTCCAGGAGTTCTTCCCCGACGACCGCGCCGTTTACCCGCTCTACGAGGCGATCGCGGAGGCCGGGCTGCCGGCGCTCTTCCACACCGGCCACAGCGGCATCGGCACCGGCCTCCCCGGCGGCGGAGGGCTGCGCCTCAAGTACTCGAACCCGATGTGCCTCGACGACGTCGCCGCCGACTTCCCCGAGCTGAAGATCGTGCTCGCCCATCCGTCCTTCCCCTGGCAGGACGAGGCGATCTCCATCTGCCTGCACAAGGCGAACGTCTGGATCGACCTCTCCGGCTGGTCGCCCCGCTACTTCCCGCCGCAGCTCGTGCAGTACGCGAACGGGCAGCTGCGGGAGAAGGTGCTCTTCGGCTCCGACTTCCCGCTGATCACGCCGGACCGCTGGCTCGCCGACTTCGAGCAGGCGCCGTTCAAGGACGAGGTGAGGCCCCTCGTCCTGAAGGAGAACGCGCGCGCGCTGCTCGGGATCTAGGCCGGCCGGTAGCCGAGGTGCGCGGAGATCTCCGCGGCCGCCCGACGCACGGTCTCGCTCAGGCGCGCCGTCAGGTCCTCCATCGAGACCATCGAGCTGTGCACCGCGAGGTTGAGCGCGGCGACCGCCTTGCCCTCGTGGTCGAGGATCGGGGCGGCAATCGAGCGGAGCCCGTAGGCGAGCTCCTCGTTGTTGATCGCGAAGCCGTCGGCGCGGACGCGCTTCAGCTCGGCGAGGAGCGCGGTGCGCGAGGTGAGGGTGTTCGGCCCGCGGCGGGCGAACTCGACCCGCTCGAGCGCGACGACCTGCTCGTCCGGCGTCAGCCAGGCGAGCAGCACCTTCCCGAGCGATGTGCAGTACGCGGGCAGCCGGGCGCCGACGTGGAGGTTGAGGTCGATCTCGCGCTGGCCGGCCTGTGTGCTCCGGCAGCGCTCGACGTAGACGATGTCGAGACCGTCGAGGATCGCCATGTTGACCGTGTAGCCCGTCTCGTCGCTCAGCCGGCGGAGGTGCGGCGCCGCGACCTCGCGCAGCTCCATCGAGTTGATCGCGGAGAAGCCGAGGTCGAGGACGCGCGGCCCGAGCCGGTACTTCTTCGTCGCCGCGTCCTGCTGCAGGTAGCCGAGGGTCGCGAGCGTCGCGACGTAGCGGTGGGTCGTGCTCCGGCCGAGGCCGATCTCGCGCCCGATCTCGCTCACGCCCAGCATCGGCCGTCCCGAGCGGAAGGCGGAGAGGATTGCGAGGCCGCGCTCGAGCGACTGCGAGTACGCGGAGCCGGTCGTTGCGACACGCTCGACCATGTTCGAGATAGTAGAACAGCATCTTGACAAGCGGACAAGGGCGGCCATAGCGTTCCGGCGCATCCAGATGCAGCTCGAAAAGCTCCGTCGCCAGGTCGCGTACCTGGAGGAGCGGTCGCCCTTCTATCAGGAGAAGCTCCGCGGCGCGGGCGTCGACTCGCGTGCGCTCGAGTCGCTCGACGCGCTCCGGCGTTTCCCGCTGACGACGAAGCAGGAGGTGCGCGACTCGCAGGCCGCGGCGCCGCCCCTCGGACGTCACGCCTGTGTCGAGCTCGCAGAGGTGGTGCGCCTGCACGCCTCGACCGGCACGACGGGCAGCCCGAGCTGGGTCGGCCTGACCTCCCGCGACGTCGAGACGTGGACGCGGATCACCGCCGAGTCGTTCCGCGCGCAGGGGATCCGCTCCGACGACGTCGTCGTCCACGCCGCCGGGCTGACGCTGTTCGTCGGCGGCCTGCCGGTGCAGGACGCCATCGAGCGCATCGGCGCGACGTTCGTCCCGATCGGGACCGGCGCCTCCGAGAAGGTGCTCGGCGCGATGCGCACGCTCGGCCGCACCGTCCTCCACTCGACGCCGTCCTACGCGCTCTACCTGGCCGAGTGGCTCCGCGAGCGGGACGTCGACCCGCGCTCGCTCGGCGTCCGCAAGCTCACCTGCGGCGGCGAGCCGGGGGCTGGACAGCCCGCGGTCAGGGCGCAGATCGAGGAGGCGTGGGGCGCTCCGGTCACGGAAGGGCTCGGCAACGCGGACATGGCGCCCGTGATCTGGGGCGAGTGCGAGCACCAGGCCGGGATGCACCTGACCGGCGGCGAGTGGGTGTACGCCGAGCTGATCGACCCGGAGAGCGAGGAGCCCGTGCCGTGGGAGACCGGCGTCGAGGCCGAGCTCGTCTACACCGCTCTCGAGCGCGAGTGCTGCGGCCTGCTCCGCTTCCGCACCCGCGACCGGCTGCGTGTCGTCGCGACGGACTGCGCCTGCGGCCGGCCCGGGCCGCTCGTCCGCTGCGTCGGGCGCACCGACGACATGCTGATCGTGCTCGGCGTCAACGTCTTCCCGGCCGCGATCCGGGACCTCGTCGCCGAGCTGCGGCCGCGGACGACCGGTGCGATGCAGGTCGTCCTGCCCACACGAGGCCCGCGCGTCGAGCCGCCGCTCCGCGTCGAGGTCGAGGCGGCGGACGAGAATGTCGCGGGCGAGCTCGCCGAGCGGATCCGGGGCCGCCTGACGATCCCGGTGCACGTCGAGCTGGTGCCGCCGGGGAGCATCGCCCGCTCCGAGATGAAGACCTCACTCACACGAATCGAGGAGACCCGATGAGCGACGGATTCCTGAATCCCTTCGAGGTGGAGACGCCGCCGGGCGCCGAGGGCTGGGAGGAGATGTACCCGTACTACCTCCTCTTCGACCCGGCCCGCCGCGAGAGCGAGGAGAACCGCTTCTGGTTCTACAACGGCATGCACTTCCCGGAGCCGATGCCCGCGTTCGACATGATCACCGCCGAGTCGTGCTACCTCTCGATCGGCCTCTACCAGGGGCGCGTCTTCTCGATTCCGAACGTGCTCGGGATCGAGCACCGGGTCGTCAACGGCTACGTCTACATCACGTCGAACGAGGTCTCCGACCCGGCCGAGATCGAGAGGCGGCTGCAGACGTTCCTGCCGCGGATCGGCTTCTACTACGAGAACTGGGACACGCTCGTCGCGCGCTGGCAGGTGGAGGTCGACCGCCGGATCGAGGAGCTCGCCGCGCTCGAGGTGCCGCGCCTGCCCGCGATCGAGGACGAGCAGGAGCTGATCCACGACCACAAGCTCGGCTCGAACTACCGGCTGATGGCCGCCTACGACCGCGCCATCCATCTCTACAACGAGCTGAACCAGCTCCACTTCGAGCTGCTGCTGCTCGCCTACGGCGCTTACCTGACCTTCTTCCAGTTCTGCCAGGGCGCGTTCCCGGACATCGGCCTGCAGTCGATGGGCCAGATGATCGCCGGCTACGACACGACGATGATGCGCCCGGACGACGAGCTGAAGCAGCTCGCCGCGAAGGCGATCGAGCTCGGCGTCGACGGCGAGTTCGCCGACGGCCGCTCGCACGAGGACGTGCTCGCCGCACTCGGCGAGAGCGACGCCGGCCGCTCCTGGATCGAGGAGCTCGAGGCGCGCAAGCACCCGTGGTTCTTCATGTCCACGGGCGACGGCTTCTACCACCACCACCGCGCCTGGGCCGACGACCTGCGGCTGCCGTTCGCCGCGATCACCGGCTACGTCGCGCAGCTCCGCGAGGGCGCAGAGCTCGCGCGGCCGAAGGAGCAGCTGCTCGCGGCGCGCGAACGGATCGCGGCCGAGTACCGCGAGCTCCTGCCGGGCGAGGACGAGCGGAAGCAGTTCGACGAGATGCTCGGGCTCTGCCGCCACGTCTTCCCGCACGCGGAGAGCCACAAGTTCTTCATCGAGCACTGGGGCACCTCGCTCTTCTTCAACAAGATCCGCGAGGTCGGCGCCGTGCTCGCCGAGAACGGCTTCTTCCCCGACGCCGAGGACGTGTTCTACCTCGACATCCACGAGGTGCACGAGGCGCTCTCCGACCTCGGCCTCGCCTGGGCGGCCGGCGCGCCCGCCCGAGGCACCGTCTACTGGCCGCCGCGCGTCGCTCGCCGCAAGGAGATCCTGGCTGCGCTCGCGGAGTGGACGCCGCCGCCCGCGCTCGGCGTCGTCCCCGACGTGATCAACGACCCGACCGTCCAGCTCCTCTGGGGCGTGACCGCCGAGCGGCTGCGGGCGTGGGCCGGCGGCGAGGAGGGCGGCGGGATCGACGGCTACGCGGCATCGCCGGGGGTCGTCGAGGGGGTCGCGCGCGTCGTCCGCGACGTGAACGAGATCGGGACGGTGCAGCAGGGCGACGTGCTCGTCTGCCCGGTGACCGCGCCGAGCTGGGCGCCGGTCTTCCCGAAGATCTCCGCCGCGGTCTCGGACATCGGCGGGATGATGTCCCACGCCGCGATCATCGCCCGCGAGTACGGGATGCCCGCCGTCGTCGGCACCGGCCACGCGACGAAGCGGATCAAGACGGGCGACCGCGTCCGCGTCGACGGCGACACCGGCACCGTGACGATCCTCGACTGACGTGTACGTCGTCCCGTTCCGCGCGCTCGGCCTCGACGACATCCCGCTCGCCGGCGGCAAGAGCGCGCACCTCGGCGACCTGACGCAAGCCGGATTTCCGGTGCCGCCCGGGTTCGCGGTGACGACGCGTGCGTTCGACGCAGTGGTGGCCGAGCACGTGCTCGAGCTCGTCGACGGTCTCGACCCCGAGGACGTGGCCGCGCTCGAGGCGCGTGCCGCGCAGGTGCGCGACCTCGTCGAGTCTCTGCCCGTGCCGGAGGAGGTCGCGGACGCGATCCGCCACGGCTACGCGCTGCTCGCGGAGGAGATCGGCGTCGATCGGCCGGCGGTGGCGGTGCGCTCGAGCGCCGTCGCCGAGGACGCGGCGGACGCGAGCTTCGCCGGCATGCAGAGCACCTACCTCTGGCTCCGCGGGGCGGACGACGCGCTTGCCGGCGTCCGGCGCTGCTGGGCGAGCTACTTCAACGCCGAGGCGCTCGCGTACCGGGCGCAGCACGGCGGCGCCGCCGGGATGAGCGTCGCCGTCCAGTACATGGTCGACGCCCGCGTCGCGGGGGTGATGTTCACGCTCAACCCGGTCTCGGGCGATCCGTCCACGATCGCGATCGACGCGAGCTACGGCCTCGGCGTCACCGTCGTCGGCGGCGAGGTGACGCCGGACTCCTTCCTCTGGTCGAAGGTGACGCGCGAGCTCGTCCGCTCGCAGGTCGGGGCGAAGGAGGTCGAGTGCGTCGCCGACCCCGACGCCGGCGGCGTCCTCACCCGGCCCGTGCCGGACGAGCTGCGCTCGCGGCCGTGTCTCGAGCCGGCCGAGGTCGAGCACCTCGCCGAGCTCGGCCGGGCGGTCGAGCGCCACTACGGCCGCCCGCAGGACCTCGAGTGGGCGATCGACCGCGATCGAGACGAGATCTTCCTCCTGCAGGCCCGGCCGGAGACCGTCTGGGCGGCGAAGCGCGCGGTCGCCGGGGCCGGCAGCACCGCCGAGCGGGTCGCGGCGCTCTACCTGAAGGGCGGCTGGATCAAGTCGTGAGCGACCTGACGCCCGAGGACGTCCGCGAGATCCTGCGGCTCGTCGACGAGTCCGACCTCGAGGAGTTCGAGCTCGAGACCTCCCGCTTCACGCTCCGCGTCGGCCCGCGCGCGCCCGAGGCAAGTAACAGACTGTTACAAGCGGAGGACGGGGTGGTGGACGTGACCGCGCCGATGGTCGGCACCTTCTACCGCTCGCCGACGCCCGGGGCGGCGCCGTTCGTCGAGGTCGGCAGTGAGGTCGACGAGGGGACGCAGCTCTGCATCCTCGAGGTGATGAAGCTGATGAACTCGGTCGTCGCCGGCGTCCGCGGCGTCGTCGCGGAGGTCTGCGTCGAGAACGCGGCGCCGGTCCAGTTCGGCGACGTCCTCTTCCGCGTGCGCGCGACATGACCCGGATCGGGCTCGTCGACACGACCGTTCGCGACGGCCACCAGAGCCTCTGGAGCGCGAACGCGCTGACGACGCCGATGCTGGCGGCGATCGCGCCCGTCACCGCGCGGGTCGGCTACCGCGCGATCGACTTCACCAGCTCGACCCACATGGCGATGAGCGTCCGCTGGCACCGCGAGGACCCGTGGGAGCGGATCCGCGTCGTGCGCGAGCTGATGCCCGAGACGCGCCTCGGCTTCATCACGCCCGGGATGCGGTTCATGGCCTGGGAGCGGGCGCCGCTCGACGTGATGCGCCTCGCGCTGCGCTGCGTGATCCGGAACGGGATCGACCGCGTGTGGGTCGCCGAGTCGATGAACGACGTCGAGACCGCGCTCGCGATCGCGCGGATCGCGAAGGAGGAGGGCGCGGCCGAGGTGCTCGTCGGGCTCGTCTACAGCGTCAGCCCCGTCCACACCGACCCGTACTACGCCGAGCGCGCGGCCGCGATCGCCGCGAGCCGGGACGTCGACGTGCTGAACCTCAAGGACCCGGGCGGGCTGCTCACGCCCGAGCGCGCGCGGACGCTCGTGCCGGCGCTGCGCGCAGCCGCGCCGGCGCTGCCGCTCGAGGTGCACACCCACAACACGGCGACGACGGCGGTCCAGACGTACCTCGAGTCGGCCCGGCTCGGCGCCTCGTTCGTCTGCACCGCGGTGCGCCCGCTCGCGAACGGGACGTCCCAGCCCTCCGCCGAGGCGACGATCGCGACACTCCGGGACGAGGGCTTCGACGTCGAGCTCGACGAGGAGGCCCTGGCCGAGCAGTCGCGGTACTTCGAGGAGCTGGCGGCGCGGCTCGGACGGCCGGTCGGGAGGCCGCTCGAGTACGACGCCTCCGTCTACCGGCACCAGCTTCCCGGCGGGATGACCTCGACGCTGCGCCGCCAGCTCGAGGAGATCGGCATGGCCGACCGCTGGCACGACGTGCTCGCGGAGCTGCCGCGCGTGCGCGAGGAGCTCGGCTGGCCGATCATGGTCACGCCGCTCTCCCAGTTCGTCGGCGTCCAGGCCGTCCTCAACGTGACCACCGGGGAGCGCTGGTCGCAGATCCCCGACGAGGTCGTCAAGTACGTGCTCGGGCACTACGGGCCGCCGCCGGGCGAGCTCGACCCGGACGTCGCCGCGCGGGCCCTCGCCCTGCCGCAGGCGGAGCGGTTCCGCGAGGAGGAGCACCGGCTCGACCTCGCCGAGGCGCGCGCCCGCTACGGCGACGCGATCCCGGACGAGCTGCTGCTGCTGCGGATGCTGCTGCCCGCCGAGCAGGTCGACGCCATGCTTGCGGCGCGCGGGAAGCCTGCGCCGTTGCCTGCGAACGGCCCGCATCCGCTCGTCGAGCTCGTCGACGGCCTCCTCCGCCGTGGCCTCGGCGACGTGGAGGTCGAGGCGCCCGGAGTGCGCCTGCGCCTGCGGAGGCGGGCGGCGTGAGGGTCGGCCGGGAGATCGAGGCCGTCGTCTTCGACGTCGACGGGACGCTGCTACACGCGCACGACCCCGGCGGCGTCGCCGGCGCGACGCCGATCCCGGGAGCGGCCGAGGCGGTCGACCGCGCACGGGCGAGCGGCCGGCGGGTCATGCTCTTCACGAACGGCTCCGGCCGTCCGCCCACCGAGTACGCGTCCGACCTGCGGAGCATCGGCTTCGAGATCGCGGACGAGGAGTTCATGAACCCCGCCGTCGTCGCCGCACGCTACGTCGCGCGCCGCTACCCGGGACGCACCGTGCTCGTCCTCGGCGGCGCCGGTGTGGTCGCCCCGCTCCGCGAGCTCGGTGTCGAGACGATTGAGGCCGACCGCCCCGCTCCCGCCGGCGTCGTCCTCGTCGGCTGGGACGACGCGATCAGCTACGCCGCTCTGCGCGCCGCCTGCGACTCGGTCTGGGCCGGCGCGCCGCTCCTCGCGACCTCGGTGGCGCCGGTCTTCTCCGTGAACGGCGGCCGTGCGCCCGGCTGGTCGGGAGCGATCGTCGCCGGCATCCGGCAGGTGACCGGCGCGCGGGCGGTCACGCTCGGGAAGCCGGCCGTGCTCGCCCTGCGCGAGTCGTGCCGCGCGCTCGGCGTCCCACCGGCGCGGACGCTCGTCGTCGGCGACGATCTCGACCTCGAGCTCGAGATGGCTCGCCGCGCCGGGGCGCCGACCGCGCTCGTCCTGACGGGAATCTCGTCCCGCGCGGACGTGCGGGCGCGGCCGGCGGATCGCCGGCCGGGCGCCGTGCTCGCCGACGTTTCTCGGCTCATGTTCGAATAGTCGGAACGGCGTCTTGACAGACGAACCCAATCGTCGTAGCGTCGCACCGTTCCGCCGTCCGACCGTGCAGTTCCCCACAGGAGGGTCGAATGCCTGACGAGTTCGAAACGCGGCAGTTCACACGGCGAGGCCTGCTCAAGCGCGCCGGGGTCGGCGCCGCCGGCATCGCGGTCTCGGGAGCGCTGGCCGAGCCCGTCTGGGCCCGTCCTCGCTCGCTCGAGGCGAGCAACACGATCAAGCTCGGGTTCGTCAGCCCGCTCACCGGCCCGCTGGCCGGCTTCGGCGAGGGCGACCCCTACATCATCGGCCTCGCCAAGCACGCCTGGCGCAACGGGATGACCATCGGCGGCAAGCACTACGCCGTCGAGATCACGAACAAGGACACCCAGTCCGACCCGGCCAAGGCCGCCCAGGTCGCCAACGAGCTGATCCACAGCACCGGCATCGACCTGATGCTCGTCACCTCGACCCCGGAGGTCGTCAACCCGGTCGCGGACGCCTGCGAGGCCGCCGGCGTGCCGTGCGTCGGCACCGTCGACCCGTGGGAGTCCTTCTACTTCGGGCGCGGCGCCAAGCCGGGCGGCCCGAACCCGTTCCGCTACTCGTTCCTGTTCAGCTTCGGCACGCAGCAGTTCGCCGACGCCTACGACCATCTCTGGCCGCAGGTGAAGACGAACAAGCACGTCGGCGTCATGTATCCGAACGACACCGACGGCAACGCGTTCCGCTCGAGCCTGATCCCGCTGCTCCAGAAGGCCGGCTACAAGGTCTTCGATCCGGGCGGGTACCAGGACGGCCAGACCGACTTCACGTCGCTGATCTCGTTCTACAAGAAGCACAACTGCGAGATCTTCCACTGCGCCCCGATCCCGCCCGACTTCACGACCCTCTGGAAGCAGGCCGGGCAGCAGGGCTACACGAAGATGTGCAAGATCGCGCAGCTCGCGAAGACGGGTCTCTTCCCGTCGCAGATCGCGGCCTCCGGCAAGCTCGGGCCGTACCTCTCGAGCGGCGCCTACTGGCATCCGGCCTTCCCGTACAAGTCGACCGCGACCGGGCTCAGCTCGAAGGCGATCGGCGACAACTACACGAAGAAGACCGGCCGCCAGTGGAACCAGCAGCTCGGCGCGTCGATGTCGCTCTTCGACGTCGCGCAGGCGGTGCTGAAGAAGGCCGGCGACCCGCACGACAAGAGCAAGGTCGCCGCCGCCTTCACGCACCTGAGCGTCGCGACGGCCTCCGGTCACCTGCACTGGGGCACGGGCGGGAAGCACAACCCGGTGCCGCCGGTCGTCACCACGCCGATCATCGGCGGGCAGTGGGTGCCGACGCCGAAGGGGAGCAAGTTCCCGCTCGACTTCGTCCTGTGCGAGCACTCCGGTGACCCGAACGTCCCGATCCAGGCGAGGCTCAAGCCCTATCCCGGTTGATGGAGGAAGCTGACGGCACGGCGCTGCTCGCCGCTGCCGGACTGAGAAAGCGGTTCGGCGCGCTCGTCGTGCTGGACGACGTCGACTTCACGTTGGGAGCCGGCGATGCGGTAGGCATCGTCGGCCCCAACGGGGCCGGCAAGACGACGTTGCTCAGCGTGTTCGCCGGCTCGCAGCGGCCGGACGCGGGCAGCATCCGCTTTCGCGGTGCGGACGTCACCTCGGCCGGCGCCGCGGCGCGCTGCCGCATGGGCATCGCCCGCGCCCACCAGGTGCCGAAGCCGTTCGGCGGGATGACCGTGTTCGAGAACGTGCTCGTCGGCGCCTCCGCCACCGGCGGCCGTCGCCGCCGCGAGGCGTATCGCTCCGTGGTCGAGGTGCTGCAGCTCTGCGAGCTCGACGGCCTGGCGAACCGCACCGCGGAGTCGCTCGGCCTGCTCCACCGCAAGCGGCTCGAGCTCGCCCGCGCGCTCGCGACCGAGCCGCAGGTGCTCCTGCTCGACGAGATCGGCGCCGGGCTGACCGACGAGGAGGCCGCCGCGCTCGTGGCGACGATCCGCGAGGTCCGCCGCCGCGACGTCGCGATCGTCTGGATCGAGCACATCGTCCACGTGCTGGTCCAGATCGCGGAACGCCTGATCTGCATGGACAGCGGCAAGGTGATCGCCGACGGCGCGCCGGAGGCCGTGATGAAGGACGCCGCGGTGATCGACGCGTACCTCGGCTCGGCGACCGGAACGGCGGCGGTGTGAGCGCCCTGCTCCAGGTCGAGGAGCTCGACGTCCGCCACGGCCTCCTCCAGGCCGTGCGCCAGGTCTCGCTCGAGGTCGACGAGGGCGAGACGCTCGCGCTCGTCGGCGCCAACGGCGCGGGCAAGTCGACGCTCCTGCGCGCGATCGCGGGCGCGCACCGGCCCGCCGGCGGCCGCGTCGTCTTCGCCGGCTCGGAGATCACGTCGATGGCGGCGCACCGGCGCGTCAAGGCCGGGATCGCGCTCGTCCCCGAGGGGCGGCGTCTCTTCCCGAACCTCACCGTGGAGGAGAACCTGCGCGTCGCCGGCGCGTCGGGCCGCGACGGCCGCTGGTCGGTGGACGAGGTGCTGGAGGCGTTCCCGCTCCTGCAGCCGCTGCGGCGGAAGCGCGCGGCGAGCCTCTCCGGCGGCGAGCAGCAGGCGACCGCGATCGGGCGCGCGCTGATGACGAACCCGCGGCTCCTGCTCCTGGACGAGGTCTCGCTCGGGCTCGCGCCGATCGTCGTCGAGGGCGTCTACCACTCCCTGCGCGGGCTGATCGAGAGCGGGACGACGATCGTGCTCGTCGAGCAGGACCTCTCGCGGGCGATGGGCGTCGC
>DASZYW010000033.1:0-3267 GCA_035545195.1 Gaiellaceae bacterium | reverse complement strand
GCAGACCGCGACGGTGCTGGGCGGCTTCAAGGCGCAGGGCCGCACCGCCGAGCGCGCGGCGGAGCTCGTCGAGGACGCGCTCGCGCTGCAGGAGGCGGGCTGCTTCGCGGTCGTGCTGGAGGCGGTGCCGCCGGCGGTCGCCGCGGCGGCGACGCGCGCGCTGGCGATCCCGACGATCGGGATCGGCGCCGGCGGCGACACCGACGGCCAGGTGCTGGTGTGGCACGACATGCTCGGCTTCTACGAGGGCACGGCGCCGCGCTTCGTCAAGCGCTACGCCGATCTCGGCGACGCGATCGTCGAGGCGCTCGGCCGCTACGCCGACGAGGTGCGGAGCGGCGCGTTCCCGGAGGAGCAGCACACGTACGCGATGCCGGAGGAGGAGCGCGCCGCGTTCGTGGCTAAAGTGACGAGGACATGAGACGCGCACTCGTTCTCGCCGCCGCGCTCGCGGCCACCGTCGCCGTCTTCTGGGCGTTCGACCGCAACTCGCACTCCGCGAGCGACACGCTGCGGCCGTTCCTCCTGACGATGGTGCCGGTCTGGCTGCTCGCCGGGCTGGCGCTCAACCGCCGCAGCGGCTAGGTCAGTCCGGGATCAGCCCGGCCTCGCGGCCGACCTCGACGAACGCGGCCAGCGCGCGCTCGAGGTGGGCGGGCTCCAGCGCGGCGCTCATCTGGACGCGGATCCGCGCCGTCCCCTCCGGCACGACCGGGAAGCCGAAGCCGGTGACGAAGACGCCCCGCTCCAGCAGCCGCTCGGAGACCTCGATCGCCCGCGCCGTCTCGCCGACGATGATCGGGATGATCGCCGCCTCCCCCTCGAGCGGCGCGAAGCCCGCCTCGCGGAGCGCGCCGCGGAACCAGCGCGTGTTCTCGTGCAGGCGCGACACCAGGTCGGGACGCGCGCGCAGGACGTGCACCGCGGCGCGCGCCGAGCACGCCACCGTCGGCGGCAGCGCGTTCGAGAAGAGCTGCGGCCGCGAGCGCTGCGCGAGCAGGTCGCAGACCTCCTCCGACGACGCGACGTAGCCTCCGGCCGCGCCGCCGAGCGCCTTGCCGAGCGTGCCGGTGAGGACGTCCACCTGGCCGAGGACGCCGAAGTGCTCCGCGACGCCGCGGCCCGTCTTTCCGACGACGCCGACTCCGTGCGAGTCGTCGACGAGCACCGCCGCGTGGTGTGCGCGCGCGAGCTCGAGGATGTCGGGGAGCCGGGCGAGGTCGCCCTCCATCGAGAAGACGCCGTCCGTGAGGATCAGCGCGCGGACGCCCTGGTCGAGCGAGCGCAGCGCCTCGCGCAGCTCGCCCATGTCGCTGTGCCTGTAGACGAGCTTCCGCGCGGGCTTGGCGAGCCGGACCGCGTCGATGATCGAGGCGTGGTTGAGCTCGTCGGAGACGATCGCGGTCGTCTCGTCGGCGAGGGTGGGGATCGCGGCCTCGTTCGCGTTCCAGCAGGAGACGTAGCTGAGCGCCGCCTCGGTCGCGGACAGCTCGGCGAGGTCGCGCTCCAGCTCGAGGTGTGGGGCGAAGGTCCCGCAGATGAACCGGACCGACGCGGTGCCGGCGCCGTAGCGCTCCAGCCCCTCGATCCCGGCGCGGACGACGTCCGGGTGGTCGGCGAGCCCGAGATAGTTGTTCGACGAGAGGACGATCACCTCGCCGCGGCCGGCCATCCGGACGACCGGCCCCTGCGGCGACTCGAGCGTGTTGAAGCGCTTGTAGGTGCCGGACTCGCGGAGGCCGTCGAGCGTCGGGTGGATCTTCTCGTCGAGCATCGTCATGCGGCCTGCTCCTGTGCGACGCGTTCGGGATGGAGCACGATCTTGCAGGCCTCGCCGGCGCCGAGCAGTGCGAACGCGCGCTCGAAGTCGACCAGCCCGAGCTCGGCGGTGATCAGCGGGCGCAGGTCGACGACGCCGTGCTCCAGGAGCCAGCGCGTCCGGTACCAGGTGTCCCAGACCTGGCGGCCGCTGACGGCGGAGACGTCGAGGTTCTTGAAGATCAGCGATTCGGCGACGTCGATCTCGACCGGGTGGGCGGGCAGGCCGAAGAGGATGACGCGGCCGCCGTTGCGCGCGATCCGGAACGAGTCGGCGATCGCGGCCGGCGAGCCGGACATCTCGAAGACGACGTCCGGGTGCTCGCCCTCGTTCCGCTCGACGAACCACGCCGGGGCGTCGTCGGTGGAGGTCGCGTCGAGCACGGCGTCGGCGCCCATCCGCTCGGCGAGCGCGAGCCGGAACGGCGTTGTGTCGGAGACGAGGACGCGGCCGGCGCCGGAGGCGCGCGCGATCCCGACCGAGAAGAGGCCGACCGGCCCGGCGCCGAGGATCGCAACGGTCTTTCCGGCGAGGTCGGCGTGCGAGACCGCGAAGACAGCGTTCCCGAACGGCTCCTGCAGGGTCGCGATCTCGGGCGGGAGCTTCGTGCGGTCGTTGCGCCAGAGCACGGACTCCGGGACGGCGACGTACTCCGCGAACGCGCCGTTGCGGTCGACGCCGAGGATGCTCGTGCGCTCGCACATGTGCGCGCGGCCGGTGCGGCAGTGGACGCAGTCGCCGCAGGTGACGTGGCTCTCGGCGGAGACGTAGTCGCCGACGGCGGCGTGGCGGATCGCGCGGCCGGTCTCGACGATCGTCCCGCAGAACTCGTGCCCGAGCGTCAGCGGCGGCTCGATCCGCTGCTGCGCCCAGGCGTCCCAGTTGAAGATGTGCAGGTCGGTGCCGCAGACGCTCGCGGCCTCGACGCGGACGAGCACCTCGTCGTCGGCCGGCGTCGGGACGGGCACCTCGTCCAGCACGAGCCCGGGCTCGCGCGCGGGCTTGCGAATCGCCCACATCGACTCCATGCGGGCAGGATGCGCCCGGCCCGGAGGAGCGGCATCCGCGGGGCGCCGGAGCGGGCCTGCGGGTTTACAGCGAGGTCGCGAGCACGAGCAGCGCCGGGAACGCCGACGCGAGCGCGACCGCCGCGAGCGAGCGCGGCCACGTCCAGCCGTGGACGGAGCGGACGCCGACGATCAGCAGCCAGAAGCTCCAGGCGAACGAGGCGGCGACGAAGCCGCCGAAGATCGCGTCGCCGCGGCCGTAGTCGTCGCCGCCGGTGCGGAAGAGGTTCTCGCCGTAGATCGCGAGCCGGAGCGGCCAGAGCGTGACGAGCGAGAGCGCGAGCGGCGCCGACGCGAGCGCGAGCAGGTGGCGCGCGCGCCGCCAGGAGCCGAGCCCGCCGAGGCGGCGCGCGGCGCCGAAGAGGAGCCCGCCGCCGAGGA
>DASZYW010000032.1:0-4664 GCA_035545195.1 Gaiellaceae bacterium | reverse complement strand
TTCACGCTCGCGAACGGGATCGCCTACTGCGACGCGGCCGTCGCGGCGGGGCTCTCGCCGGACGAGTTCGGCGCGCGGCTCTCTTTCTTCTTCAACGCGCACAACGACTTCTTCCAGGAGGTGGCGAAGTTCCGCGCGGCGCGGCGGCTGTGGGCGCGGATCATGAAGGAGCGCTTCGGCGCCACGAACCCGAAGGCCCTGGCGCTGCGCTTCCACGCGCAGACCGGCGGCTCGACGCTGACCGCGCAGCAGCCGGAGAACAACATCGTCCGCGTCGCGATCCAGGCGCTCTCGGCGGTGGCCGGCGGCGCGCAGTCGCTGCACACGAACTCCTACGACGAGGCGCTCGCGCTGCCGACGGAGCACGCCGCGCGGATCGCGCTGCGCACGCAGCAGATCCTCGCCGCCGAGGGCGGGACGACGGACACCGCCGACCCGCTCGGCGGCTCCTACTACGTCGAGTCGCTGACCGACGAGCTGGAGCGCCGCGCGTGGGAGCTGATCGGGCGCGTGGACGAGCTCGGCGGCGCGGTCGCGGCAGTCGAGCAGGGCTTCGTCCAGGACGAGATCGAGCAGGCCGCCTTCGCGTGGCAGCAGCAGGTCGAGTCGGGCGAGCGCGTGATCGTCGGCGTCAACGCCTTCACCGAGGAGTCGGAGGAGCGCGTCGAGCTGTTGCAGATCGACCCGGAGGCGGAGCGGCGCCAGCTCGAGCGCACCGCCCGGGTGCGCGCCGAGCGCAACGCCGACGAGGCCGCGGCGGCGCTCGCACGGGTGCGCGAGACCGCGTCCGGCGAGGCGAACCTCCTGCCCGTCATGCGCGAGGCGCTGCTCGCGCGCTGCACCGTCGGCGAGATCTGCGAGACGCTGCGCGAGGAGTGGGGCATGTACGACTCGCTGCGCCGCCGCGCGTGAGCCGGCGCGTCTAGCGGGCCTGCAGGAACTCGAGCACGCGCGCCGTCAGGAGCGCCGTGGCGTCGGCGTCGTACGAGGGGAGGCTCGAGTCGGCGAAGTAGTGCTGGTCGCCGGGGTAGAGGAAGAGCTCGGCGTCGTCCGTCGACGCGACCAGCTCCCGGGCGGCGTCCACGTCGCCCTCCCCGACGAAGATCGGGTCGGCGTCCATCCCGTGGATCTGCACGGGGACGCCCGCGGGCCACGCTCCGAAGAACTCCGCCGGCACGCAGGAATAGAAGAGCAGCGCCCCTTGTGCGCCGGCGCGCGTCTGCGCGAGCTTCTGCGCGGGGAGCACGCCGAGCGAGAAGCCGGCGTAGACCAGCCCGTCCGGGAGCCCGTCCGCCGCGCGCGTGCCGCGCTCGAGGATCTCGTCGGGGAAGCCGATCTCGGAGGCGTACGCCAGCCCGTCCTCGATGCTGTCGAACGTCCGTCCGTCGAGGAGGTCGGGCGTGTGGACGGTGTGGCCGGCGCGCCGCAGCTCGTCGGCGAACGCCTCGAAGCCGGCGGTCCGGCCCTGCGCGTGGTGGAAGAGCAGAACCTCGGCCATCGCATCGAAGCCTAGTCGGCCCACCAGCCCTGGACGACCTCGCCGCGGTCGCCGCCGATCGGGCCGCCGATCGCGAGCAGCTCCAGGCCGTCCGGGCCGGACTCGAACGCGCGCATCGTCTGCGGCGCGACCCGGATCACGTCGCGGGCGCGGATCTCGATCACCTCGTCGTCGAGCCTCATCCGGCCGCCGCCGGCGAGGATCACGTACAGCTCCTCCTGCTCCTCGTGGCGATGGCCGAATGGCCCGCGCATGTTCGGCCCGAGGCTCTGGAGGCTGGCCGCGACCTTCTCCGAGCCGAGCTCGCCCTTCGGGAAGCGCGCCGACATCCCGTCGGGCATCCCGAACTTCGGGGCGACGTCCTCGACCTCGTCGAGGTTGATCCTCGTCCAGCCGCTCATGCGCTCGCCCCGGAGTATCGCCGCAGTCCGAACTTCCAGAACCAGCGGGTGAACGCGGTCAGCGCGATCGCGAAGACGAGCGCCACGACGACCGTCGCCCACGAGAGCCGCGCGGTCATCGCCTGCGCCGGCACCGTGACGGCGAAGCCGACCGGGACGAGGTAGGTCATCGAGTAGCGCAGCCAGCCCGGGTAGATGCCGATCGGCCAGCGCCCAGTCTGGTAGACGCCCTCGAACAGCTCGGAGAGGAACCACATGTTGACAACCCAGAACGCGCCGGTCGCCATGATCAGCCAGAAGCAGTAGAGGAGCAGCGCGCCGACCGCGAGCAGACCGAGGAACGCGAGCGCGTGACCTCCCCCGATGCCCCCGTGGAGGCGCGACACGCCGACGCCGATCACGATCGCGCCGGAGACGACCTCGACGAGCTGCCAGAGCTGCAGCTGCCGCACGGACACGATCAGCTGGGAGTCCTCGGGCCGCGTGAGCGCGAAGTCGAGCTTGCCGTCCTGCACCTCCTCGGCGAGCCGCTCCATGTTGGGCTGCACCAGGGCGTGCACGACTCCTCCGAGCAGGATCTGGATGCCGACGACGACGAGCAGCTGCGACTCGGTCCAGCCGTTGAGCGCCTGCGTGTGCGAGTAGACGAGCGCGAGCACCGCGAGCCCGACGCCGACCTGGAGCACCGACTGGAAGAGCGCGACGAAGAAGTTCGCGCGGTACTGCATCTCGTTCATCACGCCGAGGCGCAGGTACGTCCAGGCGACGACGAACGGCCGCGTGCTCAATTCCCCACCGCCGAGTAGTGGCGGACGGCGATCCGCCAGGCGGCGGCCACCATTCCGCAGCCGATCAGCGTCCACAGCGCCTGGAAGCCGAGGCCGCGCAGCAGCGCCTCGTTGGAGAGGTTGCCGACGAGCGCCTCGATCGGGAAGTAGAACGTCCACTTGAACGGCAGCCAGGCCGAGAGCGTCTGCGTCCAGTGCGGCATCAGCTGCAGCGGCAGGAGCCGGCCCGAGAAGAGCAGCTCGGCGAGGAACCAGACCTGGAAGAGCGCGCCGACGCGCGTGGTGAAGAACGTGATCATCCCGAGCCAGAACTGGTTGAGCGAGCGGATCACGTACGCGCCCCAGATCGCGACCAGGAAGACGACGACGCCGAGCGCGCTCGGGTGCAGCGCGGGATGGAAGACGAGCGAGAGCGCGACGCCGATCGGCAGGTAGAGGATCAGCCACGGGATCTTCTGGCCGGCGAACGAGGCCATGTCGTAGTGGATCGGGTGCAGCGGCCGGAGCAGCTGGCCGGAGAGCTGGCCCTCGCGGATCCGGAACTCCCAGCCGTACGGCGTGAAGACGATGTTCATCACGCGGACGAACGTCCAGACGATGTAGTAGGCGGCCAGCGCGTGCGGGGTCAGCCCGCCCACCGAGCCGCCGTGCGTGCGCGCGATCGTCGTCCAGACGACGAGGTAGATGGTCGGCTCGGCGACCATCCCGAGCGTGTACATGTAGAGCGCGACGCGGTACTGGAACTGCGTCTGGACCTGCGTCCGCATCGTCGTGCCGTAGAAGTCGGCCATCGAGCGGAGCCACGACTCGCGGCGCCGGACGGGCGCCGCCGCGATCTCGGTCACGGCGTCAGGGCCTCGCCCGCGAACACCTGCTCGATCACGTCCTCGATCGGCGGGTCCTCGACGGTCAGGTCGAGCAGCTCGTGCTCGGCGAGCAGCTGCGCCGTCACCCGCGAGATCTCCTCCTTCGGCACGGTCAGCGTCACCTTCTCGCCGTCCGCGAGCTCCGCCTCGATCGTCTTGTGCGGGGAGAACCTGCGCGTGAGCGCGTCGAGGTCGCCGTCGAAGAGGAGCCGGCCGTGGTGGATGACGATCACGCGCTTGCAGAGCGCCTCGACGTCCGCCATGTAGTGGCTCGTCAGCAGCACGGTGGCGCCGTAGCGCGCGTTGTACTCGGCGACGAAGGAGCGGATCCGCTTCTGCATCGTCACGTCGAGGCCGATCGTCGGCTCGTCGAGGAAGAGCACCTGCGGCAGGTGGAGCAGCGAGCCGACGATCTCGACCTTCATCCGCTCGCCGAGCGAGAGCTGGCGCACCGGCTTGCGGACGAGGTCGCCGACGTCGAGCAGCTCGATCAGCTCGTCGCGCGTCCGCTGGAAGTCCTCCCGCGGCAGCCGGTAGATGGCGCGGTTCAGCTCGAAGGAGTCGAGCGCCGGCAGGTCCCACTGCAGCTGGTTGCGGTTGCCCATGACGAGCGTCATCCGGCGCAGGTAGTCGCGCTCGCGCTTCGAGGGCACGTGGCCGAGCACGCGCGCCTCGCCCCCGGTCGGGTAGAGCAGGCCGGAGAGCATCTTCAGCGTCGTCGTCTTGCCTGCGCCGTTCGGGCCGAGGAAGCCGACCACCTCGCCGGCCTCGATCCGGAGCGAGATCCCGTCGACCGCGCGCACCTCGCGCCACTGGCGCCGGATCAGCCCTTTCGCGGCAGCGCGGAGCCCGGCCTCGCGCTCGGGCACGCGAAACACCTTCTCCAGTCCCTCGACCTCGACGACCGCCGCCACGGCGAAGGACGCTAGCCGACCGGCGACCCGCAGGCCACGATCCCGACGACGTCGGTGAGCGTCGCGGCGCCGTTGCGGACACGGATCGCCCGGATGCCGACCGCCTCGGCGCCCTCGATGTCGGCGATCGGGTTGTCACCCACCATCCACACCTCCGCGGGATCGCCGCACGCCCGCAGCGCGAGCCGGAACGCCTC
>DASZYW010000031.1:0-37241 GCA_035545195.1 Gaiellaceae bacterium | reverse complement strand
ACCTCGAGGCGCTCGTCACGCAGGCGCTCGCGCAGGCGTTCCTGCTCGAGCTCGACGCCGAGCGCGCGGAGCCGCTCGTCAAGCGCGCGTTCGACCTCGCCGAGAAGAGCGGCAGCGTCGTCGGTCGAGCCGCCGCGCTGCAGTCGCACGGCTTCCTCGCCTGGATCCGCGCCGACTACGAGGACGCGGCGGCCGCGTACAACGAGGCGCGCACGATCTACGAGGAGATCGGGATGGGCGCGATCGAGGCGACGGTGAAGGTGCACGCCGCCCGCGCGCAGGCGGAGCTCGGCGACCTCGCCCAGGCGGAGCGGATGCTCCGCGACGCGATGCGCGTGCTCAAGGGCCTCGGCGACCGCGCCCACCTCTGCGAGGCGCAACGGTCGCTGGCGCAGCTGCTCGTCCATCGCGGCTCCGTCGACGAGGCGGAACGGCTCGCGCTCGAGGCGCGCGAGAGCGTCGGCCCCGAGGACCGGCTGTCCGTCTCGACGACCCGGCTCGCGCTCGGCGAGGTGCGGTTCGCGCAGGGCCGCTTCGAGGAGGCGCACGAGCTGTTCGCCGAGGCGCTCGCGGGGCTGCACAAGTACGGCATGCGCGCCGTCGAGCGCGGCGCGCTCGAGGACATCGTCCGCCTCCTGCGCGAGAGCGACCGCGCCGGCGAGGCAGTGCCCTACGAGGACCGGCTGGGCGAGCTGGCCGACCTGAGCACGGCACCGATCGCCTGAGTCGACGCCTCGTCCGGCGACTCGCTGATCACCGTGGCCGGCCGCTCGAACCGGGCCAGCGCGTCGCGCAGCGGCTCCGCGCGCAGCGTTCCCTCGCCGTAGGGCAGGTGCTTCGTCTCGTTGCGGTTCGCGTACTGGATGTCGGAGAAGTGGATGTGGAACGGCTTGCCGCGCTCGAGCACGTCGTCGACCTGCTCGAGCGCGGAGGCGAACGCGTCCACGTCGGTGTAGGCGCCGTCGCTCGTCGCGTGCAGGTGCGCGAAGTCGATCACCGGCCGCACCCAGCCGGTGCGGCGCGAGATCTCGACGACGTCGTCGAGGGAGCCGAGGTCGCGCACGCGGCCCATCACCTCGACGCCGAACGCGACCGCGCGGTCCTTGCGCTCCAGCCGCTCGCGCAGCTCGCCGAGCTGCTCCACGACCGAGTCGAGCGCGTCCTCGCGCGCGCGGCCGAGCAGGAAGCCGGGGTGGAAGACGACCACCTCGGCGCCGCAGGCCGCCGCGATCCCGGCGCTGTGGTCGAGCATCCCGGTCGCCATGTTCAGCTTCTTGCCGCGCTCGGCGTGGCCCATGAAGCCGGCCAGCGGCGCGTGCACCGAGAGCACGATCCCCGCCGCCCGCGCGAGCTCTCCCAGCTGCGCCGCGAAGTCGTAGTCCATCCAGAAGCGGCCCTCGAAGTCGATCTCGCAGGCGTCCAGGCCGCGCTCCTGCAGCGCCTCGATCGCCGCCTCCGGGCTCTCGCGGGAGGGGCAGCGGGCGGGTCCGAAGCGGAGCGCTCCCATGCGCGCAGCGTACGGGCTCAGAACCCGAGCGAGATGCCGACCCAGACGAGCGCGACCGCGGCGCACGGGCCGGCGGCCGCCACGAGCGCGAGCCGCCGTCTCGGCGCGAGCCGGTGTCCGGCGGGCAGGGCGCGGCGCGCGAGGACGGCGAGGATCCCGAAGAGGACGGGGAGGAGGAGCGCGTTGAGGATCTCGACGTCCACCGACAGCCGCACGAACGAGCCGCTCGTCAGGACGAGCGCTGCGCCGGCCGCGACGATCGCGACGTAGGCGCCGTAGAAGAGCCGCTGCGCGCGCACGCCCGCGTCGAGGTCGCACCGCCTGCCGAAGGCCTCGGCGACCGACCACGAGGCGGCAAGCGACACGACGATGCTCGCCACCAGCGCGGCGCCGCCGATCCCGAGCGCGAGCACGATCCTGCCCGCCGTCGAGCCGAGAGCCGGCTGGAGCGCCCGCGCCAGCTGCCCGACCGTCCTCAGCTGGCCGCCGTGGAAGCTCGCCGCGGCGGCGATCAGGACGACCGCCATCACGACCTGCGTGACCACGGCCCCGATCGCGGTGTCGATCCGCGCCGCTCGGAGGTTGCGCACCGTCAGGCCCTTCTGGAGCACCGCGGTCGGCTGGTAGAACAGCATCCACGGCATCACCACCGCGCCCGCGTTCGCCGCGACGAGCGCGAGGAAGCTCGGGTCGCCGTACGGCTGCACGGGGCTGAACCCGCGCGCGAGCGCCGCCCCGTCCGGGTGCGCCATCACGGCGGCCGCGACGAAGACGAACTCGAGCGAGCCGAGGACGATCCCGACGACCTCGACGCGGCGGTAGCCGCCGGTGACGACGAGGAGGACGAGCCCGGCCGCCGAGACGCCGACGACCGCGGCCGGCGGGAGCCCGAACAGCTCGCCGACGCCGGCGAGCCCCGCGAACTCGGTGACGAGCGCGCCGAGGACGCTGACCGCGAGCGTACCGACGGCGACCGCGGTCCAGGTCGGCCCGAGGTGCTCGCGAATCAGCTCGGTCAGCCCCTTTCCGGTCGTCAGGGCGAGCCGCACCGCCAGCTCCATCACGAGGTAGAGGACCGGGACGAGCAGCGCCTCGACGACGAGCAGCCGGTAGCCCCAGGTCGCGCCCGACTGGGCGGCCGTGACGACGCAGCCCGCGTCGGTGTCGGCAAGCATCACCATCAGCCCGGGGCCGAGGAGGGCGAGCAGCGGCAGCTGGCGGCGTCCCACGAATCCAGCGTCGCGGTGGGGCTCCGGCGCCGCATCGGGAGCGCTCCGAACGCCCTTTGCGGGGCGTCCGCAAGTCCGTCCGACGCTCCTTCTACGTTTTTCGCATGGCAAAGCACCCCTCCCGGATCGACCTCCTCGAGCTGGACATCGACCTGCGTCTCGCCGACCTCTGGCGGGAGGCGTCGGAGATCACCGACTGGAGCCTCGACGTCGTCGCCGCGTTCATGCGCGCCGCGTACGGGAAGGGCTACTGCGACGCGCTCACCGAGGACGCGCCCGGCTCGCTCTGCCACGACCACGGCTACCGGATCCCCGACCGGAAGCCGACGCCTGCGTCGGAGCGCTAGCCCGCCGGGCTAGACTCCGGCCTTGTGAGAGCCAGTCCTGCGCGGCTCGTGATCGCGCTGTCGGTGGCGGCGGCGCTCGCGGTCTTCATCGTCTACACGGCGGTCGCCGGTGCGGGCACGCCGCAGCTCGAGCCGAGTGCGCTGGCCGGGCATCCCGGCGACGTCGAGCTCGTCGGCCAGGTCGTCGGACCGCTGCGCGGCGACGCGCACACGAGCGGCGGCCTGCGCTTCCGGCTCGAGGACATCACCGACAAGGCGCCGCAGCGCGTCTCGGTGAACTACCACGGCGACGTCCCGGACCTGTTCAAGGTCGGACGCCATGTCGTCGTCGAGGGAACGATGCGCAACGGCGTGTTCGTCGCGAACCGGAACTCGCTGACGACGAAGTGCCCGTCGAAGTACGCGCCCGCGAAGACCAGCACCACCGGCTAGATGGCGCAGCTCGGGCGCGCAGCGCTCCTCCTCGCGTTCGGACTCGTCCTCTACGCGCTCGTCGCCGGCTCCTACGCGGCGTGGAAGCGCCGCCGCCGGCTCGCGCTGTCGGCGCAGAACGCACTGCTCGCGGCCTTCCCGGCGACGCTCGTCGCGGCCGGCGTGCTCTGGACGGCGCTCGCCCGGCGCGACCTCACCTTCCAGTACGTCGCCGCGCACACGAGCCGCGACCTGCCGCTCGGCTACGCGCTCTCGGCCTTCTGGGGCGGCCAGGAGGGCTCGCTCCTGCTCTGGCTGCTGATCCTGACCGCCTACTCGGCGCTCGCCGTCTGGCTCAACCGCCGCAGCAAGGAGCTCGTCGCCTGGGCGGTGCCGGTGCTGGGGCTTGTCGCCTCGTTCTTTGCGTTCATGCTCTGCTTCGTCTCCAGCCCGTTCGGGCTGCAGCCCGCGCCCGCGGACGGCGCCGGGATGGTGCCGAGCCTCCAGAACCCGTACATGCTCGCCCACCCGCCGCTGCTCTATCTCGGCTACGTCGGCCTGACCGTCCCCTTCGCGTTCGCCATGGGCGCGCTCCTCTCCCGCCGCACCGACGAGCGCTGGATCGTGATGACGCGCCGCTGGACGCTCGCCGCGTGGACGTTCCTCGGCGTCGGCCAGCTGCTCGGCGCGCACTGGGCGTACGTCGAGATCGGCTGGGGCGGCTACTACGCGTGGGACCCGGTCGAGAACGCCGCGCTGATGCCGTGGCTCGCGGCGACCGCGTTCCTGCACTCCGTGATGATCCAGGAGAAGCGCGGGATGCTGAAGGTCTGGAACATGGTGCTCGTCGCGCTCGCGTTCAACCTCTCGCTCTTCGGCACCTTCCTGACGCGCTCGGGCGTGATCAACTCGATCCACTCCTTCTCGGAGAGCCCGCTCGGCGGCTGGTTCCTCGGCTTCATCGGCGTGATGGTCGCTTTCTCGGTCGGGCTGATCTACCTGCGGCTGCCGCTGCTGCGGGCGAAGACGAAGCTCGAGTCGCTCGTCTCGCGCGAGGCGACCTTCCTTTACAACAACCTGCTGCTCGTCGCGCTCTGCCTGACGATCCTCTGGGGAGTCGTCTACCCGCTGCTCTCGCAGGCGGTGCGCGGCGAGACCCGCTCGGTCTCGAAGCCGTACTACGACTTCTTCCTGCACGCGTTCGGGCTGCCGCTGCTGCTGCTGATGGGGCTCGGGCCGCTCGTCGCGTGGCGGCGCGCCTCGCTGCGCTCGCTCGGGCGGACGTTCCTCTGGCCGTTCGGGGCGACCATCGTCACCGGCGGCGTCCTGCTCGGGCTCGGCTTCGGCAGCTCGCTTCCGGGGCTGCTCGCGTACACGTTCGCGGCGTTCGTCGCCGCCTCGATCGTGCTCGAGTTCGTCCGCGGCCGCGCGGCGACGGGCTCGGTGTTCCGGCTGGTGGGGAGGAACAGGCGCCGCTACGGCGGCTACCTCGTCCACGCGGCGATCGTCCTCCTGGCGATCGGGATCGCAGGCTCGAGCGCCTACCAGACGCAGCGCGAGCAGGTGCTGAAGCCCGGCCAGTCGATCAGCGCCGCCGGCTACACGCTCACCTACCGGACGATCACCGGCACGCGCGGCCCCAACTACCAGGGGTTCCGGGCGCAGGTCGACGTCACCCGCGGCGGCTCGCACGTCGCGACGCTCGATCCGGGCGAGAACGTCTACGCCATCGAGGGGCCGGCGAACGAGGCCTCGATCTACCACGATCCACGGACGCTCGGCGACGTCTTCACGACCGCGCAGATCGTCAACGCGAAGCAGGGGACGATCGACCTGAAGCTGTTCGTCAAGCCGCTCGTCAACCTGATCTGGGCCGCGGGCTTCCTCTTCGTCGCCGGCTCGCTCGTGGCGATGTGGCCCGACGCGGTCGAGCAGCGGCGGCTCGCCGAGCGGTACGCCGCAGCAGCGGCGTGACCGCGTTCGCGCTCGTCCTCGGGGCGGCGCTCGCGGCGCTCGCCGTCGTCTGGGTGGCGCGGCCGTTCCTGCGCGAGCCCCGCGCCGAGCGCGACGTTCTCCTCGAGCTGGCGCCGGAGCAGCGGCGGCTGGTCGAGCTCGCGGAGGAGCGCGACCGCGCGCTCGCCGCGCTCAAGGAGCTCGAGTTCGACCACCGGACCGGCAAGGTCTCCGACGAGGACTACCGCACCCAGGTCGGGCCGCTGCGCCGGCGGGCGGCCGAAGCGTTACGCGCGCTCGACAGCCGGGCAAACCCTGCCCGTGCAGGCGACGCACCAGGAACCTGACCTCACGCTCCCCCCGGACGAGCGCATCCCGGGGCCTGTCTCGCGCACCGTCGTGGAGCCGCACTGGCTCGGCGTCCCGGTCGGGGCGCTCCTCCTCTGCGCCGGCTTCGCCGCGCTGGGTGCGGCGATCGGCCTGCTCGCGTCCGGGCACTGGCCCTGGGGGCTCGTGCTCGTCGGCGTCGCGGCGCTGCTCCTCGTCGGCGCGGCCGAGGCGATGCGCCGCAGGCCGGACAGCCCCGTCGTGGAGCGGTCGGCCGTCCTCGTCGCCGACGGACGCTCGCGGGCGGCGACGTCGTCTCAGGTGCTGCGCGCCCGCTTCGAGCAGCTGCGCGAGCGCCAGCGCGCCCGCAGCAGGCTCGCGCGCATCGCGCGGGAGGAGCTGCCGACGTTCCGCGACCTCGGCCGCGCGGTGTGGGAGAGCGACGGCGAGGGCGAGCACCAGGCCCGCGCCCGCCTCAGCGACCTGCAGGAGCAGCGCACGCGCCTCGAGCACGAGCTCGCCGCCCGGCTCGAGCAGCTGGACGAGAGGGTTCGGAAAGCGCGACTCCCGGTAGACCAGACCGTGATGGTCGCTCCGAGCAGCACCGACAGCGCTCCGTATCCGCCTCCGGACGAGGGCGACCCGCCCGAGCCCGCGCGGATCCCGGAGCCGTATCCGCCGCCCGACGAGGCGACGCCGCCCGCTCCCGCACCAGACCCGGGGCAGGACGAGCCCGCCTAGCGGCGAACACGGCGGGCATGGCCCGCCGGCTCCTGCCGCTGCTTGCGCTCGCGCTCGTCCTCGCCGCCCCGGCGGCCGCCGACGACATCCACAAGAAGAAGGCGAGCGTCGACTCGCAGCTCGCGCAGGTGCAGGCGCAGATCGCCGTCTCGAAGCAGCAGGAGGCGCACCTCGCCGGCCAGGTGACCGTGCTCACGCACAGCATCGACAGGCTCGAGCAGCGCGTCGGCGACGTCTCGTCCCAGCTCTCCTCGCTTCGCGCCGACATCCACCTGCACCGCCTCCGCCTGGCAAAGCTCGACGACCTGCTCCAGGTGCAGACGAAGCGCTACCGGTCGCTGCGTACGGAGTACCGGGTTGCGCTGCAGCGGCTCGAGGCGAGGCTCGTCTCGATCTACAAGGATCCGGCGCCCTCGACGATCGACGTCGTGCTCGCGGCGAAGAGCTTCCAGGACGTGCTCACCCAGGTCGACTACCTCGGCAAGATCGCGCAGCAGGACAAGCACGTCGCCGCCCAGGTCGCCGAGGCGAAGAAGGCCGCCGCTGCCGCGCGCCGGACGACGAAGAGGCAGAAGCACAGGGTCTTCGTCGAGACGCAGGTCGTCAACGGCCGCGCGCAGCAGGTCGCGCTCCTCCAGTCGCAGCTGCTCTCGAGCAAGAGCCGGCTCTCCGCCGCGCGCGGGAGCAAGGCGGACGCGCTCGCGGCGACGCGCAAGCGCATCCAGGACCAGGTCTCCGAGTCGCAGGCGCTGCAGGCTGCGAGCGCCGCGCTGGCGGCCCAGCTGCGAGGCGACAGCAGCGCCACCGCCGTGCCGGGCGACGCGCCGCAGTTCATCTGGCCCGTCAGCGGCCCGATCACGAGCCCGTTCGGCATGCGCTGGGGGACGCTGCACCCGGGGATCGACATCGGCGTCCCGACGGGCACACCGGTGCACGCCGCCGCCGCCGGCAAGGTCGTGTGGTGCGGCTGGGAGACCGGCTACGGCAACTTCGTCGTCGTCGACCACGGCGGCGGGTACGCGACCGCGTATGGCCACAACTCGCGGATCGAGGTCTCGTGCGGCGAGCACGTCGCGCAGGGGCAGGTGCTCGCCTACTCGGGCTGCACCGGGTTCTGCACCGGGCCGCACGTGCACTTCGAGGTTCGCGTGAACGGCGATCCGGTCGACCCGCTCGGCTATCTCGGCTAGCCGTACCCGCGCCGCGCCGCGTGGCGTTTACGACTTGAAAGACATACAGTGTGGAGACTCCGAGGCGCGCGAGGGGTCTCGACCCAAGGTCGTCTCCCGACGACGCCGGCCGTCTCCCCCGGGGCGGCCGGTGCTTGTTCAGGCGCGGTTCGCGGCCAGGTTCAGCAGGCGGAGATCGGGCAGCTCGCGGTAGCGCTCCTCGAGGTCGAAGCCGTACCCGACGAAGAGCTCGTCCGGGACGACGAAGCCGACGTAGCGCACCGGCAGGTCGTCGACGAGGCGCCGGTACGGCCGGTCGAGGAGCGAGACGGCGGCGATCGAGGCCGGCTCGCGGAGCTCGAAGGTGCGGACGAGGTAGTTGAGCGTCAGGCCGGTGTCGACGACGTCCTCGACCACGAGCACGTGGCGGTCGCGGATGTCGAGGTCGAGGTCCTTGAGGACGCGGATCTGCTCGTGGCCGCCCATCTGGGAGCTGCCGTAGCCGGCGAGCTCGACGAAGTCGAGGCCGTGCAGGATGGGCAGCGCCCGCGAGAGGTCGGCGATGAAGACGAGGCTCGCCTTCAGCGAGCCGACGAGCAGCGGCTCCAGGCCGGTGTAGTCGCGCGCGATCTCGGCGCCCAGCTCGCGCACGCGCGCGGCGAGCTCCGCCGCGGTGAGGTAGACCTCCCCGATCCGGTCGTCGGCGTGGATACCGTCAGCTGGCGAGGTCGAGGTGGAAATGCTGGGCGAGGCGCTCCAGGTCACGCCGGTAGAAGAGCTTGATCTTCACGTCGGGATACCGCTCACGGAGCTTCCTGAGCTTGCGGTTCTTGCGGGTGACGAGCGACTGCTTCATGACGGTGATCTCGACGAACAGCCCCTGCTCGGGGAGGAAGAAGTCGGGCGTGAACGCCTCGGTGACGCGCCCATCCTCGTCCTGCTCGAGCACGAACGTCCGCGGTTCGTATTCCCACGGGATGCCGTAGTAATCGAGCACCTTCGCGCACTCCAACTCCGCCGGGCTGGCGAACTTGGGAGGTGTCGAACCGCGATACGCCTGGAACGGCGGGGAGTCGAGCCCCATCGCGGGTCACGGTACCGACCGCGTCGGACGCCGAAACCCTGTAAACAAGTGGTGACATGGCGCGGCTGACGCTCGTTCCCCAGAAGCGCGAGTTCTTCGATCTCTACAACCGGGCCGCCGAGAACACGGTGGCCATCTCGACGGCTCTGATCGCGCTGCTCGAGGCGTTCCCGGAGCGCTCGGACGAGCTGCTGCGCGAGGTCAAGGAGCTCGAGCACGAAGGCGACCGGCTCACGCACGAGGTGGTCGACCTGATCAACCGGACGTTCGTGACCCCGTTCGACCGCGACGACATGTACCGGCTCGCCGGCGCGCTCGACGACGTCTGCGACCACGTCGACGAGGCGGCGGGGAAGATCGTCTCCTTCGGCGTCGTGGAGATCCGGCCGCAGGCGCTCGGGCAGGCGCGCGTGATCCAGCGCGCCGCCTCGAAGCTGACCGAGGCGGTCGCGCGGCTGGAGGGGTTCAAGGACTCGAAGCGCACGCTGATCGAGCTGCGCGAGCTGGAGGACGAGGGCGACGACCTCGCGCACGACGGCATCTCGACGCTGTTCGCCGACGGCGCCGACGCCCTCGTCGTGATCCGCTGGAAGGACATCCACGAGCGCCTCGAGGAGGCGGTCGACGCGTGCGAGAACGCCGCCGACGTCCTGGAGGCGATCCTCGTGAAGAACAGATAGTGCTGGAGCTGCTGCTCGTCGTCGTGATCGTCGTCGGGCTGGGCTTCGACTTCACGAACGGCTTCCACGACACCGCGAACTACGTCGCCACCTGGGTCGGGACGCGCGCGCTCTCGCCGCGGATGGCCGTGCTCGTCTCCGCGGCGGCGAACATCGCGGGCGCGTTCGTGACGACGGCGGTCGCGAAGACCGTGGGGCAGGGGATCATCGACACCGGCCTCGCCACCGAGCAGACGGTGCTGGCCGCGCTGCTCGGCGCGATCGCGTGGAACCTGTTCACGTGGTGGCAGGGGCTCCCGTCCAGCTCCACGCACGCGCTGATCGGCGGGCTCGCCGGCGCCGCGCTCGTGCAGTCGGGCTCGAAGGGAGTCGAGTGGCACGGGATCTGGGAGAAGGTCGTCCTCCCGGGCGCGGTCTCGCCGGTGGTCGGCTTCGCGGTCGCGTTCGCGCTGATGGTGGCGATCTACCGGCTCTTCCACCGGGTCACGCCGGGCACCGCGCACCGGGGCTTCCGCCTCGGCCAACTCCTCTCGGGGACGTGGGTCGCGTTCACGCACGGCGCGAACGACGCGCAGAAGACGATGGGCGTGATCGCGCTCGCGCTCTACACGCACGGCTCGATCTCGAGCTTCTACGTCCCCACGTGGGTGAAGCTCGCCGCCGGCCTGACGATCGGCGCCGGCACCTACGCCGGCGGCTGGCGGATCATCCGGACGCTCGGGCAGCGGATCTACAAGATGGCGCCGGAGCACGGCTTCGCGGCGCAGATCGCGGCCGGCTCGACGCTCTACGCGGGCACGCATTTCGGCTTCCCGATCTCGACCACGCACGTGGTCACCGGCTCCGTGATGGGCGCCGGCGCGACAAGGCGCTTCTCGGCGGTGCGCTGGGGCGTCGCCGGCAACATCGCGTTCGCGTGGCTGCTGACGCTGCCCGCAGCCGGGCTCGTCGCGGCGGCGCTCTACTGGCCGGTTCAGGGCATCTTCTGAGCGGGAACTAGACTCTCGCCATGGCGGGCCGGGACGGGAGACCGTTCACGATCGTCCAGCTGTCCGACCTCCACTGCGGGCAGCAGTTCTTCCTGCCGAACCTGCTCGAGCGCGCGATCGCCGAGACGAACGAGCTCCGGCCCGACGTCGTCGTCATCTCCGGCGACCTGACCTCGCACGGCTTCAAGGAGGAGTACGCGCTCGCGCGCCAGCACCTCGACGCGATCGACTGCGAGGCGATGGTCGTGATCCCCGGCAACCACGACTCCCGCAACGTCGGCTACATCCACTTCGAGGAGCTGTTCGGGGAGCGCAACAGCGTGCTGCGGGTCGGCGAGGTGACGATCGTCGCCGTCGACTCGACCGAGCCGGATCTCGACAACGGCCAGATCGGCCGCGGTCGCTACCGCTGGATCGAGGAACAGTTCGCGGAACCTGCCGACTTCCGAGTCTTCGTCCTTCACCACCACCTGCTGCCGATCCCGGGCACCGGCCGCGAGCGGAACATCGTCAACGACGCGGGCGACACGCTGGAGACGCTGCAGCGCGCGGGCGTCGACCTCGTCCTCTCCGGCCACAAGCATGTCCCCTACGCCTGGCGGCTCGAGAACCTGTTCGTCGTCAACGCGGGCACGGTCTCCTCCTCGCGGCTCCGCGGCCACGGGCGGCCCTGTTACAACGTCGTCCAGGTCGAGGGCAAGCACGTGGACGTCTGGCGCCGCTACCCGTTCCACGGGCAGGAGCGGATCATCCAGTTCTCGACCGAGACGCGCGCGTACGAGAAGTACACGGCGCGGATCGAGGACGAGGTGCGCACGCCGTGAGGGCGTTGGTGCTGATCGACGGCGAGCACCACGCGCCGGTCGTCCGCGACGCGCTCGCGGCGCTCCCCTACGAGGTCGTCGGTGCGCTGCTCGTCGGCGGGACGGAGAAGCTGCGCGGCGACGACGACCACGGTGTCCCGCTGGTCGAGTCGCTCGGCGCGGTCGACGCCGACGTCGTGGTGGACATGTCGGACGAGCCGGTGCTGGGGCCGCGCGAGCGGATGCTGTGGGCGTCGCGCGCGCTGGCGCTCGGGCTGCCGTACGTCGGCGCCGACTTCCGCTTCGACCCGCCGCCGTTCCACGAGGTCGGCGTGCCGTCCCTCGCGGTGATCGGGCTCGGCAAGCGCGTGGGGAAGACCGCCGTCGCCGCGCACGTCGCGGCGCTGCTCGCGCGGGAGCGGCGCGTCGTGGTCGTCGCGATGGGCCGAGGCGGGCCGCCTGAGCCGGAGGTCGTCGCCGAGGCGCCGTCCGTGCAGGAGCTCGTAGCGCTCGCGCGCTCGGGGCGTCACGCGGCGTCCGACCACCTCGAGATCGCGGCGCTCACCGGGGTGCCGACCGTCGGCTGCCGGCGCGCGGGCGGCGGCCTCGCCGGCGCCACGCTCGACTCGAACGTGCTCGAGGGGGTGCGCGCGGCGGCCGCGCTCGAGCCGGAGCTGCTCGTCTTCGACGGCAGCGGCGCCGCGCTGCCGCCGGTGGCCGCCGACGCGCGGATCCTCGTCGCGAACGGGAGCCACGACGTCGGCGCCGGGCTCAACGCCTACCGCGTCCTGCTCGCCGACCTGGTCGTCGACACCGGAGGCGCCGATCTCGAGGCGATCCGCCGGCTCGCCGACGCTCCCGTCGTGGGCGCGGAGCTCCGGCTGGAGCCCGCGCAGCCGCTCGCCGGCCGCCGCACCGCCGTCTTCACGACCGGCGCCGCGCCGACGGAGCACCTCGACGCGGAGATCGTCCACGTCTCTCGCAACCTCGCGCGCCGCGAGCTCCTGCGCGAGGAGCTGGCGACCGTGGACGCGGACGTCTACCTCGTGGAGCTGAAGGCGGCCGCGATCGACGTGGTCGCCGAGGCGGCGCTGGCGCGCGGCGCCGAGCTCGTGCTCGCGCGGAACGCGGTGGTCTCGGACGAGCTGGACGAGCGGGTGCTGGAGCTGGCGCGGACGGGGGTGGAGGCGTGAGCGAGCGGCCGCTGCTCGTCCTGATCGGCGGCGCGACCGGCACCGGCAAGTCGACGGTCGCGGCCGAGCTGGCGGGCCGCCTCGGGATCGAGACGGTCACCTGCACCGACTCGGTGCGCCAGCGGCTTCGCTCCTCGTACCCGCCCGAGCAGATGCCCTCGATCCACGCGTCCAGCTTCGAGGCCGGGGACGTCTTCCCCGACGCGGACGACCCGCTCGCGTTCGGCTTCCTGCAGCAGTCACGCGACGTCCTGCACGAGCTGCGGCCGGCGCTCGCGTCGGGCGAGTCGCTCGTCCTCGAAGGCGTCCACGTCGTCCCGGGCCTCGTGGACGCGCCGGACGGCGCCGTCGTGGTGCAGTGCGTGCTCGCGATCCCCGACGAGCAGGAGCACGAGCGCAACTTCCACGCGCGCGACGCCGCGACCGAGCGGCCGCGCTCGCGCTATCTCGGGCGCTTCCGCGAGATCCGGCGCCTGCACGAGCTGCTGGTCGAGCGGGCGCGGCAGGAGGGAGTGCCGGTGCTCGCGAACGACGACCCGGAGCGGATCGCCGACGTGCTCTTCGAGCTGGCGCGGAAGGCGAAGGAGGCGGCGTGAGCGAGCCCGAGCACGGAACGCGCGCGTCCGACAGTCCCTGTCTCTGCCAGGAGTACCTGCGCGCCACCGAGCACGCGGCGCTGGTCTCCGCGCGCTGGCTCGGGCGCGCCGACCAGGACGCGGCCGAGGACGCCGCCGCCACCGCGATGCGCTCGTCGCTCGACAAGCTGCCGATCGAGGGCCGGATCGTGTTCGGCTCGCTCGAGGGCGCCGACCAGCTGACGCCGGGAGCGACGGTCGGCGCGGGCGGGGCCGAGGTCGATCTCGCGCTCGACCCGCTCGAGGGCCGCGGCGTCGTCGCGCGCGGCGGCAACGGCGCGATGTCGATGATCGCGGTCGGCGAGCCGGGCGCCCTGACGACGTTGCCGGACATGTACATGCGCAAGATGGCCGTCGGCCCGCGCGCCCGCGGCTCGATCGACCTCCGGCGCCCGATCGCGGAGAACGTCGAGGCGATCGCCGCCGCGTTCGGCCGGCGCGTCAACGACGTCACCACGATCATCCTCGACCGGCCGCGGCACCACGACCTGATCGAGGAGATCCGCAACTCGGGCGCGCGCATCAAGCTGATCCAGGACGGCGACGTGACGGCGGCCATCTCGGCGTCGATCCGTGGCACGAACGACCATCTCGCGGTCGGGATCGGCGGGACGAGGCAGGCCGTCCTCTCGGCGGCGGCGCTGCGCTGCCTCGGCGGCGAGCTCCAGGCGCAGTTCTGGCCGACGTCGCGCGGCGAGATCGACCGGCTGCGCGAGATCGGGATCGAGGACTACGGGCGGATCTTCAGCACCGAGGACCTCGCGCCCGGCGAGGTGATCGTCGCCGCGACCGGCGTCTCGAACGGCGACCTCCTGCGCGGCGTCCGCTTCCTCGCCGACAGCGCGCGGACGCACTCGATCGTCATGTGCACGCGCTGCAACTGGGTCAGGTTCGTGGACGGGATCCACTTCTCCACCCGCGAGCGGCCCGAGGAAGTGCGGCTGCTCGGCTACTGAGCGCGTAAACAAGCCGTTTCGGCGGCCTCCAACCCAGCATCCCCTTCGGGGCTTCTCCGTCATTCTCCGCCTCTATGGGCGGTGTGTCATCGGATGTGTCACTGCGAATCCGCCGCCGGTCGTCTTGGCGGGGACGCGTGGCGCTGCTAGAAGAGACCCCGGAGGGATCACCGACGCGGGACGGCTTCCCGCATACGGAAAGGTGATTCCTCGTGTCTGACCAAGCAAAGTTCGCTCCCTCTCGGTACGAGCGTCGCGCCGTTCCGCGACACACCGGCGTGTACTGGCGGACGAAGAACGGCGCCCGCCCGACCCCGCCGTACCAGGCCATCTTCCGGAACCCGGAGGGCCAGCAGATCTCGAAGAGCGGGTTCCTGACCATCGAGGCAGCCGAAGCGTGGCTCGCCGAACAGAGAGCTGCTCGTAGCCGGGGAGTCGTTGTTCGGCCAGGTTCTCTGACCGTCTACGAGTGGGGGGAGGCCTGGCTGCGAGATCACGCGAAGCTCACCACTGGCTCGCGTCGGCTGAACGAGCAGCGCCTGCGCGATCACGTCTACCCGGTGATCGGCAGGAAGCGACTGGGGGGTGCGAACGGTGTCTCGAAGCACGACGTCCTGGCTGTCCGGCGCTCCATGGAGGCTCCGCCGCAGGCTCGTACGTCGTCGCGGCGGACGAAGCAGGAGCTGTCGCAAAACACCATCAAGGGTGTCATCGCGATGCTGGGGGCCATGTTCCAGGAGGCTGTCGACGAGGACCTGATGGCGCTGAACCCCGTGCGCCAGCTCGGCGCAAAGCAGCGACGTCCGAAGGGACGCGAGCAGCGCGAGATGGTGATCGTCCAGCCCGACCAGATGGGGGCGCTGATCCGTGCCGCAGACGACGGGCCGCCGTACTTCGGTCCGCTGATCTACGCCGCCCTCTTCACCGGCATGCGCCAGGGGGAGCTTCTCGGCCTGCGCTGGTGCGATGTCTTGATCCACGGTGCAGACGCTGTGCGGCCGCGGATTGTCGTGCGCGGCCAGCTCGACCGGCGGCGTGACCCGGAGACCGGCCGCGTCGAGTTCTCCCAGCGGCCGCTGAAGAGCAAGGGCCGCGACGTCTACCGCGAGATCCGAATCAACCCGCAGCTCGCCGAGCGGCTGCGGCTCTGGCGAATGCAATCCTCCGCCTCCACCGCCGATCAGTTCGTCTTCGTCACCGCCGACGGCGTACCGCCGAGCGATAGCACGGTCCGCGCGAACTTCTATCGGGCGAGGGGCCGTGCCGGCCTCCCTGCCGGTCTTGCCTTCCATCATCTCCGGGATACCCACGCCTCGATGCTGATCCGGCACGGACGCCCGATCACGGAGATCGCCGTTCGTCTCGGACACACCACAGGCTCCGGCGCCCCCAACCCGACCACCACGCTGAAGCACTACGCGCACCTCTTCGACCAGGAAGCGTCCGCGGACGAGACCTGCGAGCAGCTCGAACGGCAGGCCCTCGCACTCGAAGCTGTGTAGAGAACGCAGCTCTCTGCAGTTGTCTGCAGAGTCAATGGATCCGTCCGACTCGTGTGCTTCCATGAAGGCCACATACGCGCAGCGGCACCGCGCGGCAGAGGTTCAGCAAGAAGGGGCCGGACGGAGGTGGCCCCCCGGAAGGGAAGCTCCGCTCGGCTAGTCGCCGGTGACTCGACCGTCAGAGGGGATAGCGAAACCATGTCCCCAGATGTTGTCCCGTCCGAGTTCCGCCGCGAGGCGGAGGCAGTCGGGGCCGATGCCGTGAACCGGCAGCGCGGTAATGCTCGACCTGGGCGCGCCCGAGGCTCCGAATGGCTGATGGAGTGGCTGGTACCGCGATGCGACGGCAAGACTCCGAACGCCCTACTGCCCCCTGCAATGGGGGCAGTAGGCCTCCGGTTGTGTGCCGGAGGCCGCTCGGCTCTGGCAGGAGGAGCAAGCCCTCGCCGTGTCGGAGTTTCAGCCCAGTTTCCCGACTTTCCAATCCCGATACCGAGGAGGTGGTGGATGCCATCGCTCTCACCAGACGAACTGCAAGAAGCCCGGCGCGCAAGCGGCCGTCTCGGGGGGCGTCCACGCCGTCCAACCCGTGACGAGGCGCGCGAACACGCGCTCGCCGACCTCGTCCCGAAGGCGCTGAAGGTCCTGGCGGCACATCTCGGCGACGGTGAGGAGATCAACCCCGACGCCTGGCGCGCCGCCTTGCGCGTATTCGAGTACGCCTTCGGCCGGCCACCAGACGACGGCTTCCAGGACAGTCAGACCGCCTCGGTTGCGGATATGGACCCCGCCGAGAGAGCGCGGCTCCTCCAAGAAGCGCTCCGCGTCGTCCGTGGAGCGCCGGACGATGCAGCTCCTGCACCCGAGTGACACGCGAGTGACACGCGGTCGTCAAGGCCCCAGCGAAGCCGTCTAGCGCAGGCGACGCATCCGAGGCAATTGCATGCACCAGCGGAACCTCGTACGCTCTGTCACGTGGGTTTGTTCTGGCGACTTCTCGCGCCGAAGCCGCTGAAGAAGGCTCGCCGCGCGGCGCACCCGATCAGTCTCCTGACTCCGCGTCCCGTAAAGACTGCGAAACGGACCGTCGGCAAAGCCGTGAATCCGGTCGGCGCACTCGGCGATGCCGTTGAAAACCAGATCGTGCGGTCCGTGCGCGGGTCACGTTCGACGAGTTCGGAAGCCACCACTCGTGCATCCGGGGCGAAGCCGCGTCCCCAGGACGCGGGTGCGCGGATCGGTGACGCTGCGTCGGCGCGAATCCAGGCAGAGCGCGAATGGCTTGGGCGGTTCACGAACCGGAATCGACAACTGGTCGAGCTTCTCGGCGGTCTGCCGGAACTGATGGCGGCCGTTGCCGAACACGATCCTTCCGCGCCCACCGAACTTCGTCGCCGCCTGGCGAAGCTCGTCGACTACGGCCAGGGTGTCGAAGCCGTCCCGCCACCTGTCTCGCAGCGCCTTCGCCCCTTGTGGACGGTCGAGCAGCGCCGCGCAAATCGAATCCGGCCATGGACGCAGCTTGTCGCCGTCGGTCTTGACACGGGTGAAATCCCCGACGATCGCGTGGAGGAGCTGCAGGGATTCTTCGATGTTGTCGCGGACGACTTCGAGGTGATCACCGGTCTCGTCGATCCTCTCGCCGACGCCATCGCTCGCGACGCCGCCAGCTCCTAGCCCTCCGCCGCCGTCCGTCCGGCTGCATCACGTGCCGCCGCTGACCTGATGGTCTGCCACCCGTGGCGGAGGCCACCCCGCCGACAGATCAGGTGGCGCCGGGTCCCTCCTCGTGACTCCCTCGGTCTAGTCGAGGCCAATCCCTGCCCGCGCCGCACGGTTCTGGTCCCTTCTCATTACCGCTTCTCGTGCCGCGATCTCCGTGCGACAATCCCGCATGAAAGTGGACGAGTCTCCTCGGAAGCGTCGAACACTTCCGTCTCTCCCCGGCCCGGACGAGACGGCCTTGATGAACCTTCGCGAGAGTCGGGTTGACAAACTCGGTCAGAACCGACAGCCGATGTGGCTCCGGGTGTACGACGACAGGGTCGAATGCCAGAAGCCGGGCGTCTGGACAAGAGGATCGACAGACACGATTCGCTACGAACAGATGGCCCAGGTGATCGTCGCCCGCGGAATGGTCTGGAGCAGCCTCTCCGTCGAGACGAACGGCGGCGGTGGATTCAAGATCGACGGTTTGAAGAAGGACGACGCGGACCGTGCGAAGGCGCTGATGGACGACCGGATCGCGCTGGTACACCAGGAGCGAGGCAGTACCACGCCAGCTACGCCGGCCATCGCCGATCAGCTCGCGCAACTCGCGGCCCTCCGCGAGTCTGGCGCTCTGACGGACGACGAGTTCTCGCAGGCGAAGTCCCGCCTTCTCGGCCGCCCCTAGCCGAGCCGCCCCGCCCAATACTGTGCGGCCAAGCCGGGTCGCTTCTTGCTCCAACGTGTACGCCGAGCGTTGGTCAGCGGTGATATGTCTTGTACGTAAACAGGTACCCCTGGTCGCCGTAGCGTTCGATGGAAATCCTCGCGGCGGTGATTCGCAGGGTCAGCCCCAGAGGCAGCGCCACGGTCGTCCCGCCGACGTTCAGGCTGGCGAAGTGACCGCAAAGGAGCTGCGTGGGACCGGCGGGGTCCTTCTCGCTGTACTGGCACGCGAAGTTCAGATCTGGTGCAGTGGCCCTGTCGAAGGTGTTCCTAAAGGTGAACCTCGCCCCGCCCACTCCACTCCGGGCGCCGAGGCCCGTCGTGGCGGCTACTCCAAACGATACGGCGGCCGTCGCAACACATGCAAGGAGTGTCTTCATAGGTCGATGCTGACGCGTCGGGGTCGGAACTGCAACGTTTTGTCTGTAGCGTCTTTGTCTGCGCACATCGACCATCGACGGCGTGGAGCCGGTCGAGCGTTTTGCGCAGAACCTCCGAAGCTTGCGGGAAAGCAGCGGTGTCTCGCAGGAGGAGCTGGGCAACCGTGCAGGGCTTCACCGCACGGAGGTGTCGCTCCTCGAACGGGCGGGGCGGGAGCCTCGGCTGCGCACCATCGTAACCTTGGCGAGAGCGCTGGGCGTGAAGCCCGCAGAACTGATCGATGGGATCGACTAGCGGGTCAGAGAGCAGCTTCAGGACTCCCGTCAGAAACGCGGATGCCGCGGTCAGCAGCCGACGCATCGTGACGTGACGGCCCCTGTTGATACCAAGGAAAGCGACCGCCGGCACGCGCATCCTCTGCTCCGCCGACGCCACCCGGCCAGAAGCCCGACGATTGAGTCCCGGTCTCTTCTCCGTGCGACTCGCTCAGCCGGACTTCTCGGCGCGTATGAATCCGTGGATCGTTCCAACCCTCTCCGCTGCACGATCGTCGACAAGCAGGATGAGCTGCAATAAAGCCCAGCCGATGACAATCCCGCGCACATAGTCGGCCACTCCGCCCTCGATTCGCAACTGCGTCGCCTGGACCGCGAAGAACCCGCTCGCCGGGGCCGCGATGCGGAACAGCGTCAGGAGAAGTCGCCCAACAAAAGGCTTGGCGCCGCGAGGAACGCCGTGTGGTGACTCGGGCAGGGCAGTCCAATTTCCCAGCGGTGCAGCTGCGAGCGTCGCTATGGCGTGGGCCTTCGCATCTGGAACCGCAGCGAAGCCACTCAATGCAAGCTTTCGTTGCGTCGCCCTGAACGCGTCTGCGCGTCGTTCAAGGAGCATCACACGCTCTCTGTCCCACCGAGAGTCTGGCGAGACGACTCGCGGCAGGAAGGACGCCAGCAGAGCGAAAGTGCGGGCAAGACTGTCGATCTCGTAAAGGGGTGGCACCGGTTCGAGTTCGCACAGCCCGTAGTGAGCCTGAACGGCAACATCCGTGATTAGCTCGCGCGGGCGCAGGTAGGCGACGACCGCGTCGGCGCCAGACAGGATCGCACTACTGGCCATTAGACCGACGAGACAACTCGCGGCGCACACCGCGGCGCACCAGCAGAGGTCCGCTCCGAAATCCCGTGCGTAATGGAGGTGATGAACCTTGAATTTGTCCGAAAGCGCATAGGCGGCAATGAGCAGGAGGAACCCAAAGATAAACAGCACAATGGTCGCGGTCCGATAGGGGATAAATGGTCGAAGACCAAAGAATGCAGTGGCCACGAAAACGAGCAAGACGAAGAATGCGAGTGTGGGTGCAGCACCGATAATGTTAACGGCCTGACGCTTCTCGTCTTGAGGCAGACGTACGGTCGGGTTGTAACCGAAGAAGCAAACAGGTAGGGCGATCGCCAGAGCAATCACATAAGCAGATGACCATCGGTTGCCAGCGATCAGATGCAGGCGCGCCAGACGGTATGGTGTCAGCGCATATATCGCGTCGGCAATCGCGAGCGCTGTGTAGACGACTTCGGGTGAGTCGTATGGAAATGACGAGGCGAAGGCATCGATCCGTTCATGTGCGGAAATGCTGATTCGACGTCGCCGATGGCGTCGGATGGTCTTCAGCGAGTCGGCGGGGTGGCGCAGGCTGCTGTAGAGGCTGCGGAGGCGGCGTATCATTAGTGGCACGGACCCGGTCAACGCCGGGGCGCCTTCCCGAATACTTCCCGGTAGAGCGCCTGCCAGTTGGACGCAATCCCGCGCTGGGCTGCGGAGAGCGAGATCGCCCCGGCGCACACCAAGTCGTGGAGCTTGTTCTCCAGCTTGTCCTTGACGTGGAAGCCCGGTCCGTTCGGCGGACTCGCCAGCTCGGGATACAGGTTGGCGATGTCGTTCGACCCGCCGAGTTCGAGCGAAACGATGTGGTCGATCTCCAGGGTGGACCCGTAGCCTTTCGCGGCCAGGCCGTACTCGATCTCGACGGCGTGCTTCTCCGACTCCGGGACATCGCGGATCGTGCCGGTGCGGAAGCTGGCGGAGCAGAGGACGGCTTTCGTCAGGCCGGAGTAGTACGCGCCGGGAGAGCAGGCCGGATCAGGGTTCGGCCCGAGCTTGCAGCCGCTCGTCTTGGAGCGCGCATGGAGCCGCACGGTCTTTCCAAGCGTGAGGCCCCCGCCCGACGGTGTTGAAGATCTCGAATTCCCACCGGACGAAGACGCTGTCGTCGTCGTGGTCGCCGCAGGGGTCGTTGGCGCAGCAGTCGTCGGAGAGGAGCTTCCCGAGTAGCTCGCGAGATGCCCGCCCGAGCAGGTGAAGCCGTAGGCGTGGTACTCGCTCTCAAGAGAGGCGCTGCAGAACTCGCCGTTGCGGAGGCACTTGTCGCCGGTGCTGAGGTGAGCGGACACGTACCCCGCGCTGCATGCTGCGGTGGACGGCGTGTAGGTCTGCACGACTGCACGCGCGGCAACCGCGCCACCCGTGAACAGGCCGCCAGTCAGCACTACCAGTAGACCCAGCCGCAACTTCACTTGCCGCCCTCCCGTTGCCTTCCGTCAGGAGGATCGCACTCCGGCTCGATCGGATCAAGGCTGTCGTCCAGTCGCTGAGACTGGCGGTCAATACGCCGCCGCATCCCGCTTGTGGAACCAACTGGCGGAGCCTTGTATGCCTTGTGGTCTGGCGAGTAGTTGGGAAGGGTCCGGTTTTTTGGTTGGTGCGCTCCCGAGAGTCCCCTTCGGGTCTGTTTCTCATACTTCCTCTTCCGGAAGTTCCGCCGCGTCGATCGCATCGCTCGGGGCGGCGTCAGATCGCAGCCGTAACGTTCTGGCACGGAGTGACTTCGCTCGCCAGCACCGGAACGATCCAGACGCTTCGCGGCCTTCTCGAAGTACTCGGAGCCGTCTCGCTGGTCGTAGTGCCGATTCGAGTGATGCTCCGCCAGCCGAAGATTGAGATCCGAGCAGCAGTCTGGCCGAATCCAGGCGTTTCGTGGCAGTTCGCATCTGTGTGGGTGCGCAACGCCCCACCGGCGCGCTGGATGCCGTATGGCTCACGCGACACTGCCCTCGAATGCCGAGTCACAGCTCGCTTTCGTCGCGAAGCTCAAGATCACATGCTTCCGCAGGTCCCGTGTCGGTGGTCTGCAAGGCCTGAGCCGCTTCGCACGCAGCTCGTGGACGCCGGGAGCAGCGGAGGCGCAGTGGGGAACCTCGTCCAGATCCAGGTTGGTGATCCTGCGCTTCTTCCAGAGTCCCTGGTCTACGACCTCGTTGGCGGAAGCCGGTGGGAGGAAGTGGCCGTCGCCGTGCTGCGCGAGGGGTATGCCTCCGCTTGGGGTGCGGAGTCGTACTTCTACAACTGGCACAAACCCGAATGGGCGCTCCAGCTCGGGACGTACATCGTGGAGGTGCGCGTCGAGTCGCAGTCCAAGGAGAAGACGAAAGAATTTCGGCTGGCGTACACCTCCCACGAACTCGACGAGTTCCGACTTGTCGAAGTGGAGAGCCGCCGGCGCCGTTTCCGAGGCGCTCTTGTGTAGCCCGCGCGGATTGCCCGATTCGGACACTTTCTCGACAGAGATTGGCGCGGTACCTTCATCTCGCCGGGGCTGCTGCGGGTTCAGCCGACGAGGTTCGCGAAGCTCGGCCCCGGCGATTCGCTAGCTCGGCGGGTCCAGTTGGAGAATTGATGCGACCATCGTCAGCGCTGCAACCGCGTCGCTTCGCTCCCACACGATCCCCTGCGTCGCCGCATCGCGGTGTTTCGCAGCGTTCGTCACCGCCCACACCGCTCGCCGGACGAGCCAGAACCGGGCCTCTTTCCCTGCGTTCTGCACGTTGGAGAGGCTGTTGCCCAACTCCGGATAGAGGTTCTTGTCCGTCTCGCCGTACGCGACTTCAAGCGCATCGCGGCAGGCTGCAACCGCTTCACGGAAGCGCCCTTCGTAAATCGCCTCGGCAGCGAGCTGGAGATCGTGAACGGCCTCCTTCGCCCGCGCGGAGGGCAGGCCACGCTCGTAGATCGGGACCTGGAGAAGGAACATGGCGGCGTACCTGAACTGCTCCAGCACCTCCACCCATTCCGATGCTTTGAGTTGATGGACAATCTCGAACTCGGCCGTCTCCGTCGTCATCAACGGCTCCGGGTCGCTCGGCCACAGAAGCGCTTCCTGCATTCGAAGGTGGAGGGAGATCGGTCCCCCTGACCGCGCCTGCTCGATTGCTTCAACCTGGGCGGGGGCGATGAAGGTCGCGAGTTCGACCCTCGCGGTTGGCTCGAACGGACGTTTCCCGAACCGGATCGGCGAGGTTGCGTGGAGGGGGCCAATCGCCTTTCGTGGCCCTTGCTGGACGGAGTATTCGAGCATTCCGTCGCCCACGAGCCGCAACGCCTCGAAGCGCTCGGCCTCTTGGGTGGCGGTCCACTCCAACGACATGTGGAGTCGATATGTGCCTGCGCCGACTTCGCCCGTCAACTGCTTCAAGACGGACTTGAACTGGAAATTGCCGAGGTTGAAGAACCCGTCCATCATCTGATCGCAAAGCCTTGCAGCCCAACCGGTCGTACCCGGTGCAGGAGTCGGGTCAGTACCTCCAGGGAGCCGCGATCCCCTTCACACACCGCGGCGAGCGCGGCGAGCGCGAGCTGCGATTCCGCCAGCGTCAGGAACGGTGCCTCGACTTCGAGCCGTCCGTGCCACCGCACAGCGGCTCGCGGCGCCCTCGTGGGTTCCAGCTCGGCAAGCAGGGCGACGTACTCCAGTGCCAGGTCGAGCGCCGGGTTCGACATCTCCCGCAACGCGATCTCGGCCAGGAACACGCTGCGCGTCTCGACCGCTCGGCGGAACCGGGCGTGCGGCGAACCCTGTGATGTCAGCTCCGACCACCTCCGGGATGGGGCCGGGCGGCAGCGGGAATCTAGCTGGTGTGGCGGCTACGCTCGGCGTCTCAAATGGAAGTGTTCTTCGGCACGCCTTGGTCGGAAGTGACTCTCGATGTCGTCCGGGTCTTCTTGGACGAGGCCGAGTCTGAGGGGTTGACCTGGGAAGCGAAGGGGACGGAGCGGCCACACCCCGGGACCGTGCGGAAGGCGATCTCGGCGTTCGGAAACTCCGAGCAGGGCGGCTTCCTACTGATCGGCGCATCACGACGCAAAAGCGTGTGGCAGTTCGATCCGATTGACTTTGGAGACGAGCCGACAACGTGGCTCTCGCGCGTGATTCGGGGCGGCGTGACTCCCGTCCCGTCTTACGAGGTGCGGGAGTGGCGGATCGAGCCGGGCTACGTCGCACTCGTTCGTGTCGACCCGGTGTCCGAGCCACCCTGCATGACGGCAACTGGCGAGGTGTTCATTCGCGTGTCAGGTGAGTCTGTGCGCGTGACCGACCCGGAGACGCTCCGGCGGTTGTATGCCCGTGGCGCGGAGCGGGTCGAAAGAGCGATGGGTCAGGCGCGCCGCGCCGCCGAACCGGAGTACGAGTACACCCGCACGGTCCCGACGATTCGGATGACCAGCATGGGATTCGTGGAGGAGACTGGTCGAGCCGAGCTTCGTCTCCGCGTCGCCTTCGCGCCTGTGGCCGCACACGGCGATGTGGAGGCACGAGTTCTACGTCGCTCGTTCGCGGAGATCCTCATCGCACAAGCGGAGCAGCTTCCTCCAGCGCCGCTCTTTCCGTACCACGGCTATTCGGACTTCGACGGCACGATGGATAGGACGGGTCTCCTCGTCAGAGAGGCGAGCGACGAGAACCCTCAGCGCTGGTCCGTTCAGGTCGGCCGCGACGCCACCACCACTGTCTCTCTAGCGGTGACAGTCGAACCTTGCGACGCCGCCCGTCTCTATGCATCGGCGGTCGTGTCGGAGGCGGTGGCACCCGCGATTGCAACGGCAAGTGCAGTCGCAGCGCAAGTCGGCGGTGAGGGGCAGGGCTTCCTCGTGATCTCGGTGGTCGGGCGAAACTTCGAGATCGCGTCCGGCGACGTGGATGGCGAAGTCCCGAACATTCCCAACGGCCTGCTGACCGTCCGCCGCATCCATCCCTACACGGACGGCATTGAGGCGTGGATGGAAGTCGGCGACGAGCCGTCGCCTGATCTACTCGCGAGGATCGAGCGTGAACTGCTTCGGGTGTGCGGGGTGGCGGCGTGGGAGCCGGAGCCGGAGTAGAGGCTGGTCCGTGTCATCGTCGTGTCACGTAGGCGATGCAACGAAGGGCAGTCAGGTGCAACCCCGCTCAACGGTAGAATGGCTTTCAGATGCCGGTTCGGCTCCACTATGTGGCTCCCGTTGCAACTGGGTGCGGTTCGTGGACGGGATCCACTTCTCCACCCGCGAGCGACCCGAGGAAGTGCGGCTGCTCGGCTACTGACCGGCCGCGCGCTCGCGCTCGTCGTGGCGCTTGCCGGCGCGGAGGAACCACCACGCGAGCGCGATCACGACCACGGGCGGCACGACCGCCGAGGCGAGCAGGACGCCGTTCAGGACTGCGGTTCCGCCCGCGAGGAGCACCCGCTCATCCTAGGCGGACATGTCCCAGCGCGACACGTCCGGTGTCAGACACCGGACGTGGCCGGAGGGGACGCGTCTAGACTGGCCTCGTGGCCAGCAAGGACGAGGTGATGGAGGTACTCCGCACCGTCGAGGATCCCGAGCTCGGGATGGACATCGTCGACCTCGGGCTCCTCTACGAGGTCGAGGTCGAGGGGCCGAAGGCGAAAATCCTCTACAGCCTCACCTCGATGGGCTGCCCGGCCGGGCCGCTGATCGCGCAGGACATCGACAGCGCCGTGCGCCAGGTCGAGGGGATCGAGGACGTCGAGCTGGAGCTGACGTTCGACCCGCCGTGGACGCCGGACAAGATGTCCGACGACGCGAAGTTCATCCTCGGCTTCGGCTAGCCGACGGGTGGAGGAACGGCACGACGCCGTTCCAGCCCGACGCCAGCGCCGCGAGGCTCGTCGCGGGAGTGACCACCGGCAGCCGCCCGCGCGCCGGGCGCCGCTCCGCGTAGCCGCCGGGCGTCCAGCGCACCAGCTCCCCGCCGAGCACGAGCCAGGGCTCGCCGTCCGCGAGCACGAACGCGCCGTCGGGGAGCGACGCGACCTCGCGGACCGGCTTCGGTCCGAGCCGCTCCGCGTGGAGACGCTCGTCCACGTCGCCGGCGCGCCGCTCTCCGACGAGCTCCAGGTAGCGGACGTAGTCCTCGCGCCGGCATTCCGCGCACGGCCGGTGCCCCGCCGCGAACGCGGTCGCCTCGTCGAGGAAGAAGAGCCCGGTGTAGCGGCCCGGCGGCATCGGGTCGGCGCGGTACCGGCCGCGGAACTCGAGCCGGCACGCGATCCAGCGCTTCACCTGCCACTCGCGCCGGATCCGCCGCCTACCGTCGTGCAGACAGCCGCGGTTCCCGTAGACGAGCCCGCGCTCCGGCGTCGCGACCAGCTCGCCGAGCGGCGTGACGCGGTTCTGCAGCCGCACTAGATGGAGAGGACGACCTTGCCGAGCTGCTCGCCCGCCTCGAGCCGCTCGTGCGCCGCGCGGATCTCCGCGAGCGGGAACACCTCGTCCACGACCGGCTTCGCGCGACCCGACGCGACGAGCTCGTAGACGCCGGCGAAGTCGGCGCGCGTGCCCATCGTCGAGCCCAGGATCGTCAGCTGCTTCCACCAGATCCGGTGGAGCGCGGCAGGCGGGTTCGGCCCGGTCGTCGCGCCGCAGACCGCGATCCGCCCGGCCGGCGCGGCGACGTCGAGCGACGTCCTCCAGGTCGCCTCGCCTACGTGCTCGACGACGACGTCGGCGCCACGTCCGGTCGCCTCCTTCACCGCCGCCTTCACGTCCTCCGTCGCGTGGTTGAGCGCGAGGTCGGCGCCGAGCTCGCGCGCCCGCGCCAGCTTCTCGTCGCTGGAGGAGGTGACGATCACGCGCGCTCCGAGCGCCTTCGCGATCGCGAGCGCCGCGGTCGTGACGCCGGAGCCGATGCCCCACGCGAACACCCACTCGCCCTCGCGCAGGCCGGCGCGCCTGACGAGCATCCGGTACGCGGTCTCGAAGACGAGCGGGAACGCGGCCGCCTCCTCGAAGGAGAGCCCGTCGGGGAGTGGGTGGACGTTCTCGGCCGGGACGGCGATCAGCTCCGCGTTCGTCCCGTCGCCGTGCTCGCCGATCACGTGGATCGTCCCGTCCGCCGCCTCGACGCCCGGGTTGATCACCACCGGCTGGCCCAGCTCGAAGCCGGTCACGCCGTCGCCGAGCGCCTCGACGACGCCGGCGCCGTCCGCGCCGAGGATGCGCGGCTTCGGCACCGAGGGCAGCCCTTTCCGGATCCAGACGTCGAGATGGTTGAGCGCCGACGCGCGCAGGCGGACCAGCACCTCGCCCGGGCCGGCGACCGGATCCGGCGCCTCCTCGAGCACGAGCACCTCCGGGCCGCCGTCCTCGTGGATACGCACCGCGCGCACGGGCGGCACACTATCGAGGTGACCCGCGGGGAACTGGACGCACTCGCGGCGGAGCTCGGGCTGGATGCGGTCGGCGTCGCGCGGGCCGAGCCGTACGCCGAGACGGAGCGCCACATCCGCGAGCGGCGCGCGCGCGGCCTCTTCGCCGACATGAAGTTCACGATGGCGCGCCCGGAGGAGTCCTGCCATCCCGAGACCCTGCTGCCGGGCGCGCGCAGCGTGATCAGCGCCGCGCTCTGCTACTGGCTCCCCGAGCCGGAGCGCCCGCCCGGCCACGGACGCCTGCCGCGCTACACGTGGTTCGACGCCTACGCGGAGCTACGGGAGAAACTGGACGAGCTGGGGCGGCGGCTGGGAGGCGCGTACCGCGTGCTCGTGGACGCGAACCAGCACGTCGACCGGGAGGCGGCGGCCCGCTCGGGCGTCGGCTTCTACGGGAAGAACACGCTCCTGATCACGCGCCGGCACGGCTCCTGGGTCGTGCTCGGAACGGTGATCAGCGACCGCGAGCTCGAGCCGACGCCGCCGCTCGACGCCGACTGCGGAGAGTGCAGGCTCTGCGTCGACGCCTGTCCCACCGACGCGCTCGCCGAGCCGGGAACGCTCGACTCGACGCGCTGCCTTTCCTACTGGACGCAGTCGGCGGGCGAGATCCCCGCCGAGTACGAGGAGCCGCTCGGCGCGCAGGTCTACGGCTGCGACATCTGCCAGGACGTGTGCCCTTGGAACCGCGGCGTCGAGAAGCGGCGCGCCGAGGAGCCGCTGCGGGCCGGTGCCGAGCCGCACGTCTCGCTCGCCGACTGGCTCGCCGCCGACCCGGATGAGCTCCGGCGTACGTACGCGCGGCTCTATGTCCCGCGGAACGACGGCGGCCTCCTGCAGCGCAACGCCCGCATCGCGGCTCGCAACGAGGAGCGCGCGCGTGCCTAGGCGCTCGGGCGAGTGGCTCGTCCTGCTGCGCGCGGCGCTCGTCGTCGTCGGGATCGTCGACTGCTCGCTGACGCACTTCCCGCCCGCCTACACGCCGTGGGCCTGGGCGGTGACCGGCTACTTCGCCGTCTGGACGGCGGTCTCCGCGATCGTCACCCGGATCCCGCTCGGCCGCACGGCGCGGATCTGGGTGCGCGCGATCGCGATCGTGCTCGACGGGGTCGTCGCGATCGGCTACGTGGCGGTCTTCTCCTACCAGGCGGCGGAGCCGTACCGCGCGCTCTACCTGATCCCGATCGCCGAGGCGGCGCTTCGCTTCGGCCTGCTCGGCGGCCTGGTCGGCGGCGCGGTGATGGTGGGCTCGACGATCGCGATCGACGAGCTCGGGCCGGGGAACGCCTGGAACAGCGCGGCGATCCGGATCATCGTCGGGATGCTCGCGGGCTTCGTGGTCGGCCGCCTGCGCGACAACCTGATCGCGGAGCGCCGCGTCGCCGAGTCGCGCGCCGAGGAGGCCGAGCGGCTCCGCGACGAGCTCGGCCGGCGCGCCGACGCGCTCGAGGCGGCCAACCGCTGCGCCCGCGCCCTGGCGTCCTCGCTCGACATCGACCAGGCGTTCAGCGCCTTCATCCGCGAGCTGCGCGGCCTCGTCCCGTTCGACCGCACGGCGATCGTCCTGATCGACGGCGAGAGCGCGACCACCATGGCGACCGCGGGCGTGGGCGCCGACACCGTGTTCCCGCCCGGCAACCGCGGCCCGTTCCAGGGCTCGGTGCTGGAGCGGGTGCTGGAGGGGAGGATCATCGTCCGCCGCGACCTGGCCGAGAGCGAGTACCCCGAGGACGAGCTGCTGACCGGACTCGGCCTGCGCAGCGAGCTCGTCGCGCCGCTGCTGCTCGGCACCAGGCCGATCGGGATGCTCTCGCTCTCGCGCCGGCGCGTGGACGCCTTCGAGGAGTCCGAGGTGGAGCTGGTCGCCCTGCTCGGGCGCCTCGTCGCGACCGGCGTCCAGAACATCCGCGCCTACGAGGCCGAGCACCGGCGCGTCGAGGAGCTCGGCAGGCTCTCGGCGCTGCGCGCCGACTTCGTGTCGCTCGTCTCGCACGAGCTCCGCAGCCCGATGGCGGCCGTGATCGGCGCCGCGCGGACGCTGCAGGACCGGTGGCGCACCCTCGCGCCCGACCAGCGCGAGGCGTTCCTGGCGCTGATCGCCGACGAGACGAACCGGCTCGCGACGCTCGTCGGCGACGTGCTCGACACCTCGCGGATCGAGGCGGGGACGTTCAGCTACCAGTTCGGCGACGTCGATCTCGGCCGGCTGGTCGCCGACGCCGTGGAGAGCGCAGGCTTCGCGCAGCAGGAGGTGAAGGTCGTGGCGTCGGTGCGGCACGAGCTGCCGACGATCCGCGGCGACCGCGAGCGGCTGCGCCAGGTGCTCGGGAACCTGATCGAGAACGCGGTCAAGTACTCGCCGGAGGGCGGGGAGGTCCGCGTCGAGGCGGGCACGGAGAACGGCACGGTGCTGATCTCCGTGACCGATCGCGGGCCGGGCATCCCGCCGGGCCAGGAGGCGCGGATCTTCGAGAAGTTCGGCCGCGCCGACGTCGTCGGCGGCTCGAAGCCCGGCACCGGACTCGGCCTCTTCATCGCCCGCTCGATCGCCGAGGCGCACGGCGGCTCGCTCGAGGTCGTCTCGCGCCCGGGCGCCGGGGCGACGTTCACGCTCGAGCTGCCCGCCGGGCGATAGGGTCGTCCGTGTGAAGCGGCTCGCCCTCGGCGGAGCTGCGCTCGCGCTCCTCGCGGGCGGTCTCGCGGCGGCCGCCGCCCACGGCCTGATCTTCCACGACAGCTCCCGGCCCGAGTCGGTGACGGCGGCGCTGAAGGTGTTCCGGTCGATCGACCCGCACCCGAGCGACCCGGACGGCGTCTACGTCTACGACACGACCGGCGGCGAGTCGATCGACGTGCTCGGCGGCGCCCGGCACCGCTACCCGGCGACGACGGCGATCGTCGTGACGCGGGCGTCGTGCGGCCTCCGCCTGCTCTGGCAGCCGCTCGCGCTCCGCTCGACGACGTGGACGCTCTGCGGCGAGTCGCTCGCAGGCTCCGACGAGGTGCACAGCTTCTTCGGCCACAGCGACCGGACGACGTACAGCTGCTCCGGGAGCGCCGAGACGTTCACGTGCCGCTCCGCCCACAACCGCGTCGCCGGCGTCGCCACGCTCACGCCGGGCTCGACGCAGGTGCGGGTCCGGATGACGCTCCGGATCTCCGGCCAGGCGCACGGGACGCAGACGCTGACGTGGCTGATCCCGACCGGCACCGGCGTCCCGCAGCGCATCGTCGTGTCGAGCCGGACGAGCCGCCGGGAGCCGATCGTCGGCACCGCGAACTACCGCGAGTCGGCGGTGCTCCAGCTCGAGTCGGCGAAGCCGCTGCGCTAGGCGCGGGCGCGCAGCCGCTCGACGCCGAGCTCCCGCGCGAGCTCTCTCGCGCGCGCCGCGATCCCGGCGCGCAGCTCCGCGGGCTCGAGCAGGACCGCCACGCCGCGCTCGGCGAGGATCTCGCTCTCGAGCCAGCCGTCGTCGCCGAAGCGCACCTCGGCGAGAGCGGTACCGTCGGCGAGCTTGCGGGCGCCGCGCTCCAGCTTCCAGCGCGCGATCGCCTTCGAGTAGAGGATCCGCGCCGTCCGGTCGCCGTGCAGCCAGGTGCGCTCGAAGCCCTCGCGCGGCTCGAACCGCTCCTTCGTCAGCGTGGCGCTGCGCATCCGGTCGAGCCGGAACGACCGCGACGCGTCCGTCGTCCGGTCCCAGGTGTGGACGTACCAGTTCGGGAGGCGGCGCTCGACGGAGTACGGCTCGACGAGCCGCGTCGAGGGCGCCGCGTCGCTCTCCTTCTGGTACTCGATCTCGACGAGCCGGTGCTCGCGCATGCCGCGCGCGAGCGTGGAGACGAGGTCCTCCTCGACGCGCGCGTCCGGCTTCGGAGTCTGCGCCAGCTCGAACTGGCCGAACGTCTCCTCGAGCTTGCGGCGCACACGCGAGAGCGGGGTGTGCGCGTCGGCGGCGATCATCGGCCCGACGTATTCGAGCGCGAGCCGGATCGCACGCGCCTCGAGCGGCGTCAGCCGCGGCGCGAGCCGGAAGGTGTCGCCCCAGAGCTCCTTGTCGACGTGGACGACGTCGTCGCGCAGCTCCGCGTAGACCGTGTAGCAGCCGCCGCCGAAGTTGACGAGGTTGAGCAGGGAGAGGTGCTCCTCGAGCTCCTCCGCCGGGACGGACGGGAAGCGCTCGAGCAGTGCGGAGGCGGGGATCTCGGCGTCCTTCTCCTCGCCGCACTCGGCGAGCAGGTAGGCGAGCAGCGCCTGTAGCACGGCGAAGCGCTCGGGCGCGACCGGGCCGGCGGGACGCTCGGCGGCGCCGTCGTGACTGCGCACCGGCGCCTCGCGGGCGGCCTGCGGCGGCGCTCCCTCGTGGACGTCGCGGACACGGCGGAGCGCGGCCGCGACCTCGCGGCGCAGCTCGTCCGGCTCGACCGGGACGGCGCGCCCGTCCTGCCGCAGCACCCAGGAGACGAGCTGGTCGAGCGACGAGTACTCGGTGACGAAGACGCCGTCCTCGACGCGGCCGGTGGAGCCGTAGGCGCGCTGCACCCACCAGGCGGTGTCGCCGCGCACCTCGATCCGCGCCTCGCCGACGGCGTCGCCGATCTGCCAGGGCGGGCGGCCGCGGTAGCGCTCGATGTCGAACTCCTTCGGCGCCTTGAAGTCGCGCTCGCGGCGGGTGGCGAACTTGATCTCGCCACGGATCCGCGAGACGCGGAAGGTGCGGATGTCCTCCCGGTCGAGGTCGAAGCCGACGACGTACCAGACGCCGTTGTCCGGGAGCAGGGCGTAGGGGTTGAGCGTCCGCTCGCCGACCTGGTCGCGGGAGATCGACCAGTACTCGAACTTGACCGTCCGCTGCTTCGAGATCGCGTTCTCGAGCTTCGCCAGCCGGCCCGGCATCTCCGGCGAATAGTCGGGGTCGAGCACCTCGACGCGGCCCGCGGTGTCGGTCGGCGCCTCGGCGAACCCGGGCCGGCCGAGCGCGAGGTTCTGCAGCGCGAGGCGCAGGGGCTCCGCGTAGGCGAACTTCCCCTCGAGCAGGTAGAGCGCCGTCTGGAGCGCGGCGAGCTCGTCGTCCTCGAGGTCGAGCTGGGGGAGGAAGTACTGCTCCGAGCGGAGCGTGTACAGCTCCTCGCCGGTGAACTCGTCGCGCTGCGACTGGAGCGGCACCCCGAGCGAGAGCAGCTCCGCGCGGTCCGAGTAGAAGCGGCGCGCGAACGCCTCGTCCGACATCTCCGAGTAGCCCTCGACGTTCGACTTCACGTCGCGTGCGGTCAGCGGCCGCCGCTCCGCCATCAGGAAGGCGACCAGCGAGAGCTGACGGATCAGCTTGTCCGTATCGTGCGACACCCGATCAGCACCCTAACGCCGGGTGCCTGTGGAGCGCGCTGTGGAAATCCGGCGCTACGCCGCGGCGCGCGTCTCGAGGTGCTGGTGCGACGGGCAGTACTCGCGGTCGGGCAGGGGCGTACGCTGGCACGGCTTGCCCTTGCGGGTGGTGGCGCGGCAGCGGGCGACGCCGCCGTCGAGGGCGCCCGACTCGATCTGCTCCTCGACGAACTCCACCGCGGCGGTGATGCCCCTCTGGACCGCCCATGCGACCTCGGCCTGCGCGGTGATCGGGAAGTAGCGGCGGATGTCCTGGAAGAGCGCCCGCTCCGGCTTCGCGAAGTAGAGGGGATCGGCCGCCAGCCGCTCCATCGTCTGCTCGCAGGCGACGAGGACGGCGCGGCGCGACTCGAGCTGGTGCGACCGGTCGGCGTACGGATCGACCAGGTCCTTGATCGAGCGGTAAATCGCTCGCGAGTACTGATACATGCACTGCTGCAACTGGGCGGTACGGTCGTCGATCACGCGATTCGTCTCTCCTGGTCAGTCCCCGGCGATCCCGTGTGTTGATGAGGCGTTTGCCGTTCCGGAACCCCGCCGAGAAGCGATGCTACACGGTACCCGGCCATGTTACAAAGTGGCGCAAATCGTCGCCAGATCTGTAAACAGACCGGGTTCTTCTCCGGGCTGCTTCCCGGCTCGCGCCGAATTACACCTAGTGGGAGACGCGCGCCGGATACGCGCCGGGGAAGCCGTGCGCGCGCGCCGCGGAGAGACCGCTGCCCTGGGCCTCCGACTGCGAGGCGTACACGCCCGAGAAGACGACCCAGTAGCCGCTGTGCAGCGAGCCGTACTGCGAGGAGAGCAGGACGCCGACGGCAGGGACGCCGTCGCGCTGCGCCTGGCGGGCGCGGGCGTCCGCGGCGGCGCGGCCGCTCGACTCGGGGATCGACTCGAGCACGTCCGTCCAGCCCGACCTCCCTGTCGGCCACGAGCGGACGCCCGAGGGCGTGGTCGTCGTCGGCGGCGCGGTCGTGGTGACCGGGTTGGACGGGGAGCCGGGCGCGAGCGGCAGCGTCCCGGTCGAGATCGTCGGCTGCGGGACGGTCTGGGTGGTGAGCGGAGTCGAGTGCGTGGTCGTCGTCGCGGCCGTGGTCGGCGCGGTGGTCGGCGGCGCGGTGGTCGGCGGTGTCGTCGTGGTGCCGAGCGAGACGGTGACGTGCGAGCTCGTCGCGACCAGCACCGGCGTCGCGGCACGGCGCTCGTTGCGCGCGCCGAGCGCGACGGCCGTCGACCCGACGGCGAGGAAGGCGAGGGCGAGCACCGGCCAGATCCAATCGCCCGGGTACCAGGGGATCACGCTCCGCCACGCGCGGACGAGGATGCCGCCCAGACGGCCGGCGCCGGGCAGCCGGATGCCGCACTGCAGGCAGACCTCCTGCAGCGGCTCCACCGGCGTGCCGCAACGCGGGCAGCGGAGCTCGGTGCGCGACTGCATTCGCTGCGACTGTAGCGAGGCGGTCGGCGGGTGCCTCTCGGCTAGACGCCGCGGTTCGGGTCGGCTGCGCGCCGCCCGAAGCCGGCCAGCCAGAGCACGGCGAGCACCAGGCCGACGATCCCGACCGGGATCCCGACCCACGGGATCACGAACAGGATCGCGATTCCGATCGCCACCAGGGCGATGCCGACTCCGATCATGTGACGTCGATCCCCGGCGGGACAGGCCGGGAAACGTCAGCGCTGGAGGACGACGAGGCGCTCCTCGGTCATCTCGCGGATCGTGAACGCGGGCCCTTCCTTGGTGTTGCCTGAGCCCTTGACGCCGCCGTACGGCATCTGGTCGGCGCGGAAGGTCGGCGCCTCGTTCACGGTCACGCCTCCGAACTCGAGCCCTTCCGCCGCGGCCAGCGCCGTCGAGATCGAGGCGGTGAAGATTCCCGCCTGGAGCCCGAAGTCGGTGCCGTTCGCGCGCTCGATCGCCTCCGCGACCGAGTCGACCGCGTTCACGATCACGACGGGCCCGAACACCTCCTCGCAGCTGACCTTCGCGTCGTCCGGGACGTCGGCGAGCACGGTGGGGCGGAGCAGCTCGCCCTCGCGGCCTCCGGCCAGCACGCGGGCGCCGGCCGACTCCGCCTCCTCGATCCAGGACGCGATCCGGTCGCGGTTGCCGGTGTCGATCACGGGGCCGACGTCCGTGGCGTCGTCCGCCGGGTCGCCGACCACGAGCCCCTCGACCTTCGGCAGGAAGCGCTCGAGGAAGCCGTCCAGCACAGGCCGCTCGACGTAGATCCGCTGTACCGAGATGCAGCTCTGGCCGGCGAAGGAGAACGCGTTCCCGGCGAGCTTCGCGGCAGCCGCGTCGAGGTCGGCGTCGGCGGCGACGATCGCCGGGGTCGAGTTGCCAAGCTCGAGCCTGACGCGCTTGCGCGGCGCCCGCTCCTGCAGCCCCCAGCCGACGCCGGAGGAGCCGGTGAACGTGATCAGCCGGATCCGCTCGTCCTCGACCAGCACGTCGCCGATCGCGGACGCGGGGCCGACCACGACGTTCAGCCAGCCGGCCGGAAGCCCGGCCTCGAGCTCCAGCTCGGCGAGCAGGAGCGCGGAGAGCGGCGTCTGGCTGGCCGGCTTGAGGACGACCGGGCAGCCTGCGGCAAGCGCGGGCGCGAGCTTGTGCGCGACGAGGTTGCAGGGGAAGTTGAAGGGCGAGATCGCGCCGACGACGCCGACGGGCCTGCGCAGCGTGAAGGCGACCTTGCCGGCGCCGGCCTCCGAGGCGTCCATCGGGATCAGCTCGCCGGCGAGCTTGCGCGCCTCGACGGCGGCGAACGTGTACGTCGAGACGGCGCGCGCCGCCTCCACCCGCGCGGTCTTGATCGGCTTGCCGGCCTCCGCGCAGATCGTCCGAGCGACCTCCTCCTGCCGCTCCTTGAGCAGCGCGGCGACCCGGTCGAGGATCGCGGCGCGCTCGTGCGCAGGCAGCGGGCTCGCGAGCGCCCGGGCGGCCGCGTCGACCGCGTGGCGCGCCTCGTCGGCGCCGCCCCTGGCGACGCGCCCCACGACCTCGCCGGAGTACGGCGAGCGGACCTCGAGCCAGTCGCCCGTCTCGATCCACTCGCCGTCCAGCAGCAGCTTGCGCTCGGTCACCGTCGCCGCCATGCGGCGGAGCGTACTCAGGCCCGCGGGGCGACGCGGCGGAAGTCGCGGTCGGTCAGGACGAGGACGCGCGACGGCTCCGTCGTCGTCACCGTCGCGGTGCGCGGACCGCCCGCCAGCACCGCGCGCTCCCCGATCACCTCGCCGGGGCCGAGCTCGCGCAGCAGCTCGCCGTCCTGCCTCACCTCCGCAGCGCCGTCGACCAGCACGAACACCTCGCGGCCCTGCTCTCCCTGCACCGTCAGCTGCGTCCCCTCGGGCACTTCCAGCTCGTCGGCGAGGGACGCGACCTCGCGCAGCGAGCGCTTGGAGCGGGCGCCGAACATGTCCGTCCGGGCCAGCTTGTCGACCTTGGCATCGGCATGGATTCTCATGCAGGTTCCAACGACGGTTAGACTCGATTCATGCCCGCCTGGGAGTCGGATGCGCTGATCGTGGACGCGGTTCGCAGCCCGATCGGCAAGCGGAACGGGACCCTCTCGCACATCCGCGGGGACGAGCTCTCCGCGCAGGTCGTGAACGGCCTGCTCGGGCGCAACGGCGTCGAACCGGGCGAGGTCGAGGACCTGCAGTGGGGCTGCGTGACGCAGATCGAGGAGCAGGCGTGGAACATCGGCCGCAACGTCGCGCTCACCGCCGGCTGGCCGGTCTCCGTGTGCGGGACGACCGTCGACCGGCAGTGCGGCTCCTCGATGCAGACGAACTTCAACGCCGCCGCCGCGGTCTGGTCGGGCCAGCTCGACCTCGTCATCTCCGGTGGCGTCGAGATGATGTCGCGCGTCCCGATGGGCTCGAACCGCGGCTCGATGTCCCCGCTCGTGACCGAGCGCCACGACATCGTCATGCAGGGCATCTCGGCCGAGGTGATCGCGAAGAAGTGGAACCTCGGGCGCGAGCAGCTCGACCGGATCTCGTACGAGTCGCACATGCGCGCCGCGCGGGCGATCGACGAGGGGCGCTTCGAGACGGAGATCGTCCCGATCGACCTCGACGTGCCGGAGCCCGCGGAGGACGGCGGCGGCACGGCGACGCTCACGCGCGTCCGCTTCGCGGTCGACGAGGCGGTGCGCCGCGAGACGACCCTGGAGAAGATGGCGTCGCTCCAGCCCGCCTTCATCCCGGACGGCGTCGTCACCGCCGGGAACTCGTCGCAGATCGTCGACGGCTCGGCGGCGGTGCTGATCGCGTCGGAGCGGAAGGCGTCGCAGCTCGGGCTCGCGCCGCGCGCCCGCTTCCTCTCCTTCGGGATCGCGGGCGTCAACCCGCACGTGATGCTGCACGGCAACCCGGAGGCCTGCGAGAAGGCGCTGAAGAAGGCGGGGCTCGGCTGGGACGACATGGCCGTGATCGAGGTGAACGAGGCGTTCGCGTCGGTCGTGGCGCAGTTCCTCGCCGACACCGGCCTGCAGGAGCGCTACGAGGCCGGCGACGTCAACCCGAACGGCGGCGGGATCTCGCTCGGCCACCCGCTCGGCGCCACCGGCGCCCGCATCACCGCGACGCTCCTCTCGGAGCTCGAGCGGCGCAACGCCAGGTACGGCCTCGCCTGCATGTGCATCGGGTTCGGGCAGGCGATTGCCGGCGTCGTCGAGCGTCTCTAGCTCCCACCGCGCGCTCGCCGCGGCCTTCGTCGTCCTCGGCGCGATCGACGGCGTCTGGGACGCTCGCCTGCCGGCGCTCCAGCACCGGCTTTCGCTCGACGACGGCCGCCTCGGCGTCGTCGTCTTCGCGGTCTCGCTGGCCGCGACCCTGGCGTTGCCGGTCGCGGGCTGGCTGGCGGCGCGGGCGGGGAGCCGCGCGCCCGCGGGCCTCGGGCTCGGCCTCGCGCTCGCGATGCTCGCCCTCGCGGCGTACGCGCCGTCGCTCGCGCTGCTCGTCG
>DASZYW010000030.1:0-5039 GCA_035545195.1 Gaiellaceae bacterium | reverse complement strand
CGTGATGCACAAGGCGTCGCTCGTGCTGGCCGCGGGCGCCGACTTCCGGCTGCTCGGGCCGCGCTCGACGATGCTGCTCGCGACGAAGCCGGTCGTCGCCGTGACCGCGGTCCGCACCGGCTGCGGCAAGAGCCAGACCAGTCGCTACGTCGCGCGGATCCTCCTCGACGCCGGCCTGCGCGTCGCGCTCGTCCGCCACCCGATGCCGTACGGCGACCTCGAGGCGATGCGCGTGCAGCGCTTCGCGACGCTCGCCGAGATCGACGCCTCGCACCCGACGCTCGAGGAGCGGGAAGAGTACGAGCTGCCGGTGCGCATCGGCGTCGCTGTCTGGGCGGGCGTCGACTACGGCGAGATCCTCGCCGGCGCCGAGGCCGAGGCGGACGTGATCCTCTGGGACGGCGGCAACAACGACTTCCCCTTCTTCCGGCCGGACGTCTCGATCTGCGTCGTCGACCCGCTGCGCCCCGGCCACGAGCTCCGGTACCACCCCGGCGAGACGAACCTCCGCCTCGCCGACGCCGTCGTCCTGAACAAGCTCGGGGCGGCGCCGATCGACGCGGTCGAGCAGGTGCTCGACGACATCCAGCGCGTCAATCCCGGCGTGCCGGTCGTCTTCGCGCGCTCGCCGGTCACGCTCGAGGACGGCGCCGACGTCGCGGGCAAGCGCGTGCTCGTCGTCGAGGACGGCCCGTCGCTCACGCACGGCGGCCTGCGCTCCGGCGCGGGCGAGGTCGCAGCGCGCGAGGCCGGCGCGGCGGAGATCGTCGACCCGCGGCCGTACGCCGTCGGCTCGATCGCCGACGTCTACGCGCGCTTCCCGCACATCAACTCGGTGCTGCCGGCGATGGGCTACTCGGACGAGCAGCTCGCCGAGCTCGCGCAGACGATCGACGCGAGCGATTGCGACGTCGTCGTCACAGGCACGCCGATCGACCTCTCCCGCGTCCTTCGCACGCGCCACCCGGTCCGGCACGCGTCGTACGAGCTGGAGGAGTGCGGCGGCGCGTCGCTCCACGACGTGCTCGCGCCTGTGCTCGAGCGCGCCGGCGAGCCCGTCTCCGCCTAGGCCGTCTCGCCGACCGCGGCGCGCAGCCGCTCGGTCAGCTCGTACACCGTGCCGAGCGTGCCGACGCCCGCGATCGCGACGGCCGTCCCGTCGCGGAGCTCGGCGACGAGCGTCGTGCGGCCGCCGAGCCGCTCACCGGGGCCCCGTCCGGGCCGGACGGAGCGGAGCTCCGCGAGCGCGATCGTCCGCTCCGCCGGCGTGTCGCGGGAGCCGCTGCTGAAGACGAGCGTCTCGTCGGTCACGTCGAGACGGCCCGCGTGCTGCGGGCCGGAGTCGATCGTCCAGACGGCGGAGATGCTGAGCGGCGCGGCGATGGGTCAGTGTCCTCGGGCTCGGGCGCGCTCGCGTCGCGGAAAACTACGGAGCCCGTTTCCGAAGCCGCCTGCACGAGCAGAACCCTTTCGGATTGAGCCGGGGCAGCGCGAGACGTCAGGACGACGCGCAGCGGGAGCTCGCGCGCCTCGTCGCCGCGCGGCGCGCGCGGCGCCGCCGGCGGCCGAGCCGGCGCTGGGTGGCGACCGGCGCGGCGGTTGTCGCGTGCATCGTCGTCGGCACCGTCGCGGCGGCCGCGTTCACCGGGCGCAGCGTCCTCCTGAGCACCTGCAACCTCACCGACCTGCGGCCGGTCTCGCTCGGCGAGAACTCCTTCCTCTACGACCGGAACGGGAGCATGCTCGGCGTCGTCGCCTCGTCCACGAACCGCCAGCCGCTGCAGCTCTCCGCGATCTCGAAGTGGCTGCCGAAGGCCACCGTCGCGATCGAGGACCGGCGCTTCTGGCAGCACGGCGCGCTCGACTTCCAGGGGATCGCCCGCGCGATGGCGTCCGACGTGCAGGCGGGGCACATCGTCCAGGGCGGCTCCACGATCACGCAGGAGCTCGTGCGCAACCTCTACATCGGCCATCCGCAGAAGACGGTCGCGCGCAAGCTCCGCGAGGCGTGCCTGGCCGAGAAGCTCGCGCAGCGCTGGTCGAAGCGGGAGATCCTCGCCGCCTACGTGAACGAGGTCTTCTACGGGAGCCACGCCTTCGGCGCGCAGGCGGGCGCGCAGACGTTCTTCTCCACCTCGGCGCAGAAGCTGACGCTCCCGCAGGCGGCGCTGCTGGCGGGGCTGCCGCAGGCGCCGTCGGTCTACGACCCGTTCACGCATCCCGACCGCGCGCTCGGGCGGCGCAACGCGGTGCTCGCGGCGATGCTCGGCGCCGGCTACATCACGCGCTCGCAGTACTCGAGCGCCGTCGCGTCGCCGCTCGGCCTCCACCGCGGCACGCTCTACAGCAAGCGGGCGCAGCCGAACTTCTTCGGCTGGGCGCAGCAGCAGCTCGTCGCGCGCTTCGGCGCGAGCCGCGTCCGCGCGGGCGGCCTGCAGGTGCGGACGACGCTCGACCCGCGGCTCCAGCGGATCGCGCGTGACGCGGCCGCCGAGACCCTGCCGACGCCGGGCGACCCCGCGGCGGCCCTGGTGGCGATCGACCCGCGCTCGGGGGCGGTGCGCGCGATGGTCAGCTGGCTGCCCGACCACCGCAAGATGCAGTTCAACCTCGCCTCGCAGGCGAAGCGCTCGACCGGCAGCGCGTTCAAGCCGATCACCCTCGCGACGGCGCTGAGCCAGGGCGCCTCGCTCTACTCGACCTTCTACGGCCCGTCCGAGCTCCACATCACCGCGCCGGACTGCTCGAACGGCGTCGACGCCTGGGACGTCCACAACGACGCCGACGAGTCGGCCGGGACGATGAACCTCCTCGACGCGACCGCGAACTCCGTCAACACGATCTTCGCGCAGCTGATCGCCAAGCTCGGGCCGAAGCCGGTCGTCCGGATGGCGCACCGGCTCGGGATCAAGAGCCCGCTCAAGCAGTTCTGCGCGATCACGCTCGGCTCGGTCGGCGTCTCGCCGCTCGAGCTCACCAACGTCTACGCGACCTTCGCCGCGCGCGGCGTCTACCACCCGCCACAGGCGATCGCAGAGGTGACCGGCCCGAAGGGGAACGTCGTCGGACGGCTGGACACCAAGGGCAAGCGCGTCCTCTCGCCGAGCGTCGCCGACCGGCTCACGTACGCGCTCGAGGGCGTGATCAGCCACGGCACCGGCCGGAGCGCGAGCATCGGCCGTCCGGCCGCCGGCAAGACGGGGACCGCGGAGAACTACCAGGACGCCTGGTTCTGCGGCTACGTGCCGCAGCTCGCGACCTGCGTCTGGATCGGCTATCCGAAGGCCGAGATCCCGCTGGAAGGGGTCGAGGGCGTCGGAGCCGTCTACGGCGGCACGCTGCCGGCCGAGATCTGGCGCCGCTTCATGACCGACGCGGTCGGGCCGCTGCCGGAGCTCGACTTCCATCAGCCGGCCGACCTGGGCGAGGGCTCGTACCTGAGCGGCTCCGGCACGTACAGCTGGTCGTCCGGCGACGCGTCGACGACGAGCGACACCACCACGACGGGCGGGCAGACCACCTACACCTGGCAGCCGACCGGCTCCGGCCACTGAGCCGTGCTCGACCGGCTCGACGACCTCGCCGGCGACGCGGTGGAGTGGACGATCCGCGCGCATCACCGGCGCAGGCTGGCGAAGCTCGGGCACGGGGCGGCGTTCGCTCCTCCCGCGGGCGGCTGGGCGGCGACGGGCGCCTTCCCGGCGCGGGCGGGCTCCGGGGTCGAGGTGCTCGTCGACGGGGAGGAGGCGCTTGCGCGGATCGCCGCGGAGATCGCGGCAGCGCAGTCGCACGTCCACGTCGCCGGCTGGCACTTCACGCCCGGGTTCCGGATGGGGCGCGGCGGGCCGACGCTGCGTGAGCTGCTCGCCGACGCGGCGCAACGCGTCGACGTACGCGTCCTCTGCTGGGCGGGCGCGCCGCTGCCGCTCTTCCACCCGGACCGCCGGGAGGTGCGGCGGATGCGGGACGAGCTCGCGGATGGCACGCGCATCGCGGTCGCGCTCGACGCGCGCGAGCGTCCGTTCCACTGCCACCACGAGAAGCTCGTGGTCGTCGACGACCGGGTCGCGTTCGTGGGCGGCATCGACCTGACCACGCTCGCCGGGGACCGGCTCGACACGTCGGACCATCCGCCGCGCGGCGGTCTCGGTTGGCACGACGCGGCCGTCCGGCTCGAAGGGCCGCCGGTCGCGGACGTCGCCGCGCACTTCCTGCTCCGCTGGCGCGCGCTCACCCGGGACCCGGTGGCCGATCCCGAGTCGCCCGGCGCGGTCGAGGGCGGCGTCGCGGCGCAGCTCGTCCGCACGGTGCCGGAGCGGGTCTACGACGGCTGCCGCCGCGGCGAGTTCACGATTCTGGAGAGCTACCTGCGCGCGCTGCGCGCGGCCGAACGCTTCGTCTACCTGGAGAGCCAGTTCCTCTGGTCGCCGGAGCTCACCGCGGCGCTCGCGGCCAAGCTGCGCGACCCGCCGAGCGACGACTTCCGCGTGCTCGTCCTGCTCCCCGCGCACCCGAACAACGGCGGCGACGACACGCGCGGCCAGCTCGGCTGCCTCGTCGACGCCGACCGCCGCGCCGGCGGCGTTCAGCGCTTCCTCGCCTGCACGCTCCACCAGCCGGGGCCGGACGGGAAGCCGGTGTACGTGCACGCGAAGGTCGGGATCGTCGACGACGAGTGGCTGACGGTCGGCTCCGCGAACCTGAACGAGCACTCGCTCTTCAACGACACCGAGGCGAACGTCGTCCTCCGCGACCCCGAGCTGGCGCGCGCGACGCGGCTCCGGCTCTGGTCCGAGCACCTCGAGCGCGCGGCGGACGGCGACCCGGCGCAGGTCTTCGACGAGGTCTGGCTGCCGCACGCGAAGGAGCAGGCGGAACGGCGCGAGCGCGACGGCTGGTCGCCGCACCGGCTCTCGGAGCTGCCGAACGTGTCGCGCCGGAGCAGGGCGCTCTGGGGCCCGCTGAACGGGCTCCTCGTCGACGGCTGAGCCGTCAGGCTGAGCCGTCAGTCCGGGCCGATCACGCCGGTGCCGGTGACG
>DASZYW010000029.1:0-5824 GCA_035545195.1 Gaiellaceae bacterium | reverse complement strand
CGCGGTGACGAGCTACGGCCAGCTCGGGCGGATGACCCAGTTCAAGGACAAGTCCGAGGGCAGGGAGTTCATCTCCGCCGGGCTCTTCACCTACCCGGTCCTGATGGCCGGCGACATCCTGCTCTACCAGACCGACCTCGTCCCGATCGGCGACGACCAGCGCCAGCACCTCGAGCTCGCGCGCGACGTCGCGGAGCGGTTCAACTTCCGCTTCGGCGAGACGTTCCGCGTGCCCGAAGGCGTCTTCCCGGAGGTCGGCGGCCGCGTCATGGACCTGCAGGAGCCGAACAAGAAGATGTCGACGACGCTCTCCTCCGAGCAGGGCGCCGTCTACATCACCGACGAGCCCGACGCGATCCGGAAGAAGTTCCGGTCGGCGGTCACCGACTCCGAGCGCGAGGTGCGCTACGACCCGGAGGCGAAGGCGGGCATCTCGAACCTGCTCGAGATCATGTCCGTCGCGACCGGCCGCGCCGTCCCCGAGCTGGAGAGCGAGTTCGCGAGCGCCGGCTACGGCGACTTCAAGTCGGCGGTCGGCGAGTCGGTCGTGGAGCTGCTGGCGCCGATCCAGGAGAAGTTCCGCGCGCTGCGCGCCGACGAGCGGGAGCTGCAGCGGCTGCTCGCGCTCGGGGCCGAGAAGGCGCGGCGGACGGCGGAGCCGACGCTCGAGGCGATGTACGAGCGGATGGGCTTCGCTAGGTCGGAGGCCGGGAAGCTCTTCGGAGCTGCTCGACCTCGCGGTCTGTGAGCTCGCGCCACCGGCCGGGCTCGAGCCCGGCGAGCGTCAGCCCCGCGTAGGTGCTCCGATGCAGGCGCCGCACGGGGTGCCCGACCGCCTCGAGCATCCGCTTCACCTGATGCTTGCGCCCCTCGTGCAGCGTCAGCTCCACGCGGCCCGGGCCGAGCCGGCGTGCCTGCGCAGGCGCGGTGGCGCCGTCGTCGAGCTCGACGCCCTCGCGCAGCCTGCGGAGCGCGTCCTCGTCCGGCTCGCCCTCGACCTCCGCCTCGTAGACCTTCTCGACGCCGTAGCGCGGGTGCGCGAGCCGGTGCGCGAGCTCCCCGTCGTTGGTCAGGAGCAGCGCGCCGGTCGTGTCGGCGTCGAGCCGCCCGACCGGGACGACGCGCGGCTCGGCCGGGACGAGCTGGACGACGGTCGGGCGGCCGTGCGGGTCGCTCGCGGTCGTGACGACGCCTGCGGGCTTGTGCAGGAGCACGTACGCGAGCGGCTGCGCTCCGACCTCGCGGCCGTCCACCTCGACGCGGTCGCCCTCCTCGACGAACGTGTTCAGCTGCCCGGGCGCGCCGTTGACGCGGACGCGGCCGGCCTTGATCAGCTCGTCGGAGCCGCGGCGGGAGGCGACGCCTGCGCGGGCGAGGAAGGCGTTGAGGCGCATGCAGCGGATTGTCGCGCCCGCTCGCGATGGCTGGCGGCGTCGGGCGGCTCGGGGAGGCTCGACAGGTAGTCGAGGATCCGGTCGGCGCCGACGAGCACGCCGCCGTCCTCGAAGCGGAGGACGGGGACCGTGCGGACGCCGGTGAAGAACTCGAGCTCGTCCCGTTCGTCGCGATCGGCGGGCACCTGGCGGGCCACGAAGTCGAGCCGGAGCTCGGTCAGGCGCTGCCGCACCTGCTTCGAGCCGCGGCACCACTCGGTCTGGAACAGCTCCAGCATCAGACGGCGGCGACGACGCGCTCGAGCCGGGCGCGGACGTCGGCGGCGACCGGCGCGAGCTCTGCGCTGCCGACGAGGCCGAGCATCGCCTCGGCGTCGACCGCCTCCACGTGGGTCTCGCCGCGCTCGACGCGGACGACGACGTTGCAGGGGAGCAGGACGCCGAGCGAGGGCTCCGCGCCGAGCGCCCGGTGCGCGAGCGGCGGGTTGCAGGCGCCGAGGATCGTGTACGGCTCGAGCTCCTCCCCCAGCTTCGCCTTCAGCGTCGCCTGGACGTCGATCTCGCAGAGCACGCCGAAGCCCTCGGCCGCGAGCGCCTCGCGGGCGCGCGCCAGCGCGTCGTCGAAGGCGAGCGGAGTCGTGCGCGAGATCGCGAACGCGGCCACGAGTCGACTGTGGCGGCACGCCCGCGCGACGGCATCGGCGCCGATGCTGATCACGCCTGCGGCAGGATGCGGAGGTGACGGAATCGGATCTCCGCCGCGTCCAGTCCACCTGGGACACGCTCGCGCAGGGCGACGACCTGTTCGGCGTGATCTGGGGCTACCCGTACGTCCAGGACCAGACCGCGGAGGAGTTCTTCGGCGCCGGCGAGCGGGAGATCGCGCGGGTGCTCGCGCGCGGCAGGCGGCACGGGCTCCCGCGGACGTTCGGGGCGGCGCTCGACTTCGGCTGCGGCGCCGGGCGGCTGACGCAGGCGCTGGCGAGGCGCTTCGAGCGGGTCGTCGGCGTCGACGTGGCGCCCGCGATGATCGAGGCGGCTCGCGCGCTCGACGCGAGCGGTGGCCGCGCCGAGTTCGTCCTCAACGAGGATCCCGACCTGCGCCGCTTCGCCGACGCGAGCTTCGACCTCGTCTACTCGAACCTCGTCCTCCAGCACATGCCGCCGGAGCTCGCGGGCGGCTACGTGGCCGAGCTCGTCCGCGTGCTCGCGCCGGGCGGGCTGCTCGTCTTCCAGGCGCCGTCGGAGAAGACGCCGCTGCCGCGGTTGCCGCGGAGCGCGGTGCTCGCTGAGCTGGAGCCGCTCGCCGACGGGCTGCGCGTGCCCGCCGGCGCGCAGGCGCTCGCCCGCGTCCGCGTGCGCAACGCGAGCGGCGAATGGTGGTCGCCCGTGCGCGGCCGCCAGATGATCGAGCTCGGCAACCACTGGCTCGACGAGCGCGGGCGGCTGCTCGTCCAGGACGACGGCCGAGCCGACCTCGGCCAGGACTTCGGGCCCGGCCACGAGGCGGTGCTCGAGCTCGTCGTGACGGCGCCCTCAGAGCCCGGCCGCTACCTGCTGGAGCTCGACATGGTGCAGCAGGACGTCGGCTGGTTCGCGCGCCGGCGCAAGCTCTCGCTGCGGCGGTCGCGGACCGCCCGTCTCCCGGTGGAGGTCGGAGGCGAGGGGTACGAGCCGGCGGACGCCGATCCGGCGACCGCGAGCGAGCCGGTCGACGGCGAGCCGAAGATGGAGATGCACCCGCTCCCGCGCGCCGAGGTCGAGCGGACGCTGGCCGGGGCGGGCGCGCGGCTGTTCGAGGTCGAGGAGGACGACGGCGCCGGCCCGGGCTGGCTCGGCTTCGTCTACTGGGTGACGAGATGAGCGACGACCTCCGTCGCGTGCAGACGACCTGGGACGCGCTCTCGCACGGCGACGACGTCTTCAACGCGATCTTCGGCTGGCCGCACCGGCCCGGCCAGACCGTGGACGAGTTCCTGGCCAGCGGCGAGGCGGAGATCGCCGGCCGGCTGCGCTTCGCCGAGCGGTTCCACCTCCCCGAGCAGCGACGGAGCGCCCTCGACTTCGGCTGCGGCGCGGGACGGCTGACGCAGGCGCTCGCGTCGCAGTTCGGGCGCGCGGTCGGCGTCGACGTGGCGCCCGGGATGATCGAGCTGGCGCGCAGCCTCAACCGCCAGGGCGAGCGCTGCGAGTTCGTGCTCAACGAGGAGCCGGCGCTTGAGCGCTTCGACGCCGACAGCTTCGACTTCGTCTACTCGGTGCTCGTCCTCCAGCACCTGCCCGCCGACCTGCAGCGGCGCTACGCGGCCGAGCTCGCGCGCGTGCTCGCGCCGGGCGGGCTGCTCGTCTTCCAGGCGGCGGACGAGCTGGTCAAGGCGGAGCCGCTCCCGCTCGAGGCGATGGTCGCCGAGATCCGGCCGGAGCGGCAGCGGCTGCGTCTCGCCGCCGGCACGCAGGGCAGCCTGCGCGTCCACGTCCGCAACCGCAGCGAGCACGTCTGGCCGGGCGGCATCGGCCGCGGGATGGTCGCGCTCACGAGCGGCGCCGACCGCGCCTATCTCGAGCGGGACGTCGGCCCGGGCGAGGAGGTCGTGCTGGAGCTGGCGGTGACGGCGCCTCGCGAGCCGGGCGAGTACCCGCTCGCGCTCGACCTGCTCCAGGAGCACGTGCGCCGCTTCTCGGAGCGCTACGGGAAGGAGCGGCTCTCGCTCAGGCGGACGCGCCCGGCGCGGGTCGTGCTCGAGGTCGTCGAGGCGGCCGGCTCGGACGACGCGCCGGCGGCTCCACCGGTCCCGGAGATGCACGGGCTGCTGCGCGTGGACGCGCTGGCGGCGGTGCAGGCGGCGGGCGGCCGCGTGCTCGACGTGACCGAGGACGACCACGCCGGCCCCGGCTGGCGCAGCCTCACCTACTGGGCGACGAAGGGCTAGCGCCTACGCGGAGCGCTTCTCGGCGACGGTGTGCAGCCGGTCGCGGATCCGGTCCGCGTCGGGGCCGACGTCGTCGAGGCGCGGCAGCTGCGAGAGGCTCTCCAGCCCGAAGACGCGCTCGAAGAGCGGCGTCGTCCGGTAGCGGATCGCCCCGCCCTCGTCGTCGCGCCCGGACTCGGCGATCAGGCCGCGCTCGACGAGGTTCGCGACGGCCGAGTCGGCGGCGACGCCACGGATCCGGGCGATGTCCGGCCGCGAGCACGGACCGAGGTAGGCGACGATCGCGAGCGTCTCCATGGCCGCCTGCGAGAGGTTCCGCTGCGCGGGCCGCTCGAACAGGCGGGCACACGCGTCGGCCGCCTCGCGGGCCGCGCGGAAGGCCCAGCCGCCGGCGACGTGCTCGAGCACGATCCCGCTGCGGCCCTCGCTGTAGCGCTCGGCGACGAGCTCCAGGGCGGTCTCGACGCGCTCTGGGTCGTCGTCCGCGGCGTCGGCGAGCTCGGCGACGGAGAGCGGCGCGGAGGCGACGACGAGCAGCGCCTCGATCGTGCGAGCCAGCTGGTCGAGCGGATCTGGTGCGATCAGGCGGAGCGGGCGTTCCACGACGGGGTCCTTTCGTCTCGGTTGCGGATCTCCTCCAACCGCGCGACGCGGATCGGAGCAAAGGGGGCGGCCTGCTCGAGCGCGATCTCGCCGGAGCGGCGGAGGTCGAGCAGCGCGAGGAAGGCGACGGCCTGCTCGACGCGCGAGAGCCCCTCCACCTCGGCGTCGAAGTCGAAGCGGGAGCGGCGCCGGAGAACGGCGCGGAAGCGGTCGAGGAACTGTGAGACCGGCGGGAAGCGCAGCGCCATGTGCGCGAGCGAGACCTGCGGCGGGTCGGCCGCGAGCAGGCGGATCACCTGCGCCAGCTTCTCCGGCTGCTGCGGCGCGAGCTGCACCTCCGGCTTCGGCGCGAGCGGTGCCGGGCCGAGCCGGAAGAAACGGTCGCCCTCCTCCTCCAGCCGCTCCCGCAGCCAGGCGGCGGCCTCCTTCATGCGCCGGTACTCGGCGAGCCTGCGGGCCAACTCCTCGGCGGCGACCTCGGGCTCCAGCTCGGCGAGCTCGGCCGCCTCCTCGGGGAAGAGGCCGCGCGCCTTCAGCTCGAGCAGCGCGGAGACGAGGACGAGAAACTCGCCGCACGCCTCCAGGTCGAGCTCGTCGCGCTCGGCGAGCCGCTCGAGGAAGGCAAGGACGATCGCGGCGATGTCGACCTCGCGCAGGTCGAGCTCCTCCTTGAGGACGAGCGTCAGCAGCAGGTCGAAGGGGCCCTCGAACGCGTCGAGGTCCAGGGCGAGCTCCCGGACGATCACAGGAGCAACGCTAGTGGTGCTACCGGACGCGGCCCCGCGGGACGGACATCTTCGGCCCCGTGGGGATCGCCCGCACCGGCGCGGGCCGGTCCTCGGGCGGCGTGCGAAGGAACTGCCACCAGGCGAAGAAGGCGACCGAGCAGATCCAGAC
>DASZYW010000028.1:0-9141 GCA_035545195.1 Gaiellaceae bacterium | reverse complement strand
CCGCAACTGGGACGGCGTCCTGCCGAAGCCCTGGAGCCAGAGCGCGCGCTTGTAGAAGCGGTGGAGCGGATGCTCCCAGGTGAAGCCGGTGCCGCCGTGCACCTGGATCGAGCGCTCGCAGGCGGCGACGGCCGCGTCGGTGGCGAACGCCTTGGCGGCGGCGGCGGCGAGGGGCGCCTGCGGGTCGTCGTTCGCGATGCACCACGCCGCCCAGTAGGCGAGGGAGCGCGCCAGCTCGACGTCGGTGTACGTGTCGGCGAGCGGGTGCGAGACGGCCTGGTAGGTGCCGATCGGCTTGCCGAACTGCGTGCGAGTGGAGGCGTGCTGGATCCCGAGCTCGAGCGCGCGCTGCGCGATCCCGACCGCCTCGGCGGCGGCGCCGGCGCGGAAGCGCGGCGTCTCCTGTGCGCCGTTCCCGCCTGCACGACGAACCGGCCGCGTCGGGTCGACCGAGACGACGTCGCCGCCGGGCCAGGCGAGGCCGCCCGCCTCGAGGACGCCGTTCTGGCCCGCGACGTGCGCGAGGTAGGGGCCGGGGTAGAGCGCGTAACCCATCTCCTCGAGCAGGAGCGCCTCCTCGACGAAGCCGAGGTCGGCCTCCGCGACGTCGAGCCAGCCGAGCTCGGAGAGCTCGCTCCAGCGGTCGTCCTGCGGTGCGTCCCAGTCGCGGTCGAGCGGGTACTTCTCGGCGAGCCAGGCGCGGGCCTGCTCCTTCAGCTCCTGCTGGATCTCGTTCAGCGCAAAGTCCACTCAGCGGCCTTTCGGGAGGCCGAGCACGCGCTCGGCGACGATGTTCCGGAGCACCTCGGAGGTGCCCGCCTCGATCGTGTTGCCGCGGCTGCGTAGCTGCTGGTGGTGCCACCAGCCGTCGTCGAGGATCCCTTCCGGGCCGATCACCTCGCGCGCCAGCTTGGTCATCCGCTGGTTCGCCTCCGACCAGCGCAGCTTCACGCCCGAGCCCTCGGGGCCGGGGATTCCGGTGCGCTGCAGCGTTCCGAGCGCGCGGTAGTTCGTGTAGCGCAGCGCCTGCAGCTCGATCCACTCGGTCGCGATCCGCTCGCGCAGCTTCTCGTTGCCGTTCAGGTGCTCGCGCGCGGTGTCGAGCAGGCGCGTCACGCTGGAGTCGAGCGTCGCGGTGAGCGCGAAGCCGAGCGTGCCGCGCTCGTGCAGGAGCGTCGTCATCGCGACCTGCCAGCCCTGGCCCTCGTCGCCGAGCCGGTTCTCGACCGGCACCTCGACGTCGTTGAAGAAGATCTCGTTGAACTCCGCCTCGCCGGTGATCTGGCGCAGCGGCCGCACCTCGACGCCGGGCGCGTGCATGTCGACGATCAGGTACGTGAGGTTCCGGTAGCGCGGCTCGTCCGGGAACTGCTGCGTGACGAGGATGCAGAAGTCGGCGATGTGCGCAAAAGAAGACCAGACCTTCTGGCCGTTGACGACGTAGACGTCGCCCTTGCGCTCGGCGCGCGTGCGCGCGGCCGCGAGATCCGAGCCCGCGTCCGGCTCCGAGAAGCCCTGGCACCAGATCTCGTCGGCGGCGAGCAGCGGCTGCAGATAGCGCGCCTTCTGCTCGTCGGTGCCGTGCGCGATGATCGTCGGCCCCGCCATCCCCAGCCCGATCACGCCGATGTGCGGCGGCGCCTGGGCGGCGGCCATCTCCTCGTAGAAGATCGCCTGGAAGCTGTAGGGGGCGCCCGCGCCGCCGAACTCCTTCGGCCAGGTCAGCCCCGCGTAGCCGGCGTCGTAGAGCATCCGGCTCCACTGGCGCATGAACGGGTCGTCGAAGCGCTGGGCGCCGCCGCGGCTGGCGCGCTTCTCCTCCGGGAGGTTCGCCTCGATCCAGGCGCGCAGCTCGGCCCGGAACTCCGCCTCTTGCGGCGTGTCGCGCAGGTCCACGCCGGGAGACTAGCGCGCCGTTGACTCGCGATTCAATCGAGCTGCGCGAAGAGCCGCCGCGCGAGCGTCCGTGGGTCGACCCGCCAGACGCGCAGGTCGCCGTCGGCGAGCCACAGCGCGCCGTTCCCGTACGAGAGCTGCGGCGCCCGATTCGGGATCGTGCGGGCCGCAGTGACGCGCATCGTGCGCGGGTCGAGCCGTTCGAGCCGGAACGCGTCGTGGTGGAGCACGGCCGCCCACGCCGTGTCGCCCGAGAAGACGAGCGAGCTCGCGGAGCCGCCGAGCCGGAGGATGCCGAGCGTTCGGCCGTCGCGCGGATCGAGCCGGACGAGCGTCGACCCGCGCGGTACCCAGAGGCTCCCCGCGCCGGCGACCGGCGGACCGTCCGCGCCGCGCAGGCGGGCCAGCACGTGCGCACGGCCGTCGTGGGCGATCCGGATCACCGTGCCCCAGGAGGTGAGGCCGTAGACTGCGCCGGCGCCGCTCGTCAGGAAGCCGACGCCGTGCGACGAGAAGGTGCGGACGCGCACCCCGTCGATCCGCGCGAGTCGCGGGTCGCGCCACGGACCGACGAGCGCCCAGGCCGAGCTGCCGTCGCTGGCGAGCGCGAAGACCGGCCGGCCGGGGAGCACGAGCGGGCTCGTGATCCGGCCGCTCGGCGGGATCCGGGTCACGGAGCCGGAGACGAAGCCGTTCTCCACGCTCGACAGCCAGACGCTGCCGCCGCCGAAGGCGAGCGCGGTTGCGAACGGGTAGCGGCCGCGGACACTCCGGACGATCCGGCCGCTCGTGCGGTCGAGCTCGACGGCCGACCCGCCCGCGAGCGCCCAGACGCGCCCGCGCGCCGCGACGACACCCGCCTGCGTCCCGCCGGCGTGTGCGGCGGGGACTGCGGCGAGCGCGACGGAGGCGACGGCGACGAGACGACGCACACCGTCAGTACGCGCGTCGGCGTCCGGCGGGTCCCGAGCTCTAGCCGCTGCGCCGGAAGGTGATCGTGCTCGGACTGCCGCCGGTCGGGGTGAGCATGACGACGAGCTTGCCGGCGGCCGTCAGCCGGACGGTCATCGTCCCGGTCACGTGGGTCGCGTTCTCGGTGATGGAGAACGTGCCCGACCAGTTGCCGCTCGAGGACTGCGAGCCGCTGAAGCTGCCGCGCAGCGCCGCGTGCGCGCCGGAGCCCTTCCAGGTCGCCGTCAGGCTCGAGCCGCTCGCCTTGAAGACCCACGCCGGGCTGCTCGCGTCGGCGACGTTGACCCAGGAGCCGGACGGGTCGGACGACGTGGGGCCACCGGAGCAGTGAGCCGCGATGCGCTTCGCCAGCGCGTTGGCCGGCGTCGCCTTCGATCCCGCGGCGGTCCAGCTGGTCGACCCGCTCGCCTTGCCGGCCACCGGGACCGTTACGGCCCAACCGGCCGCGGTCGGCCGCGTCGAGAAGGAGGCCTTTCCCGCCGGCTCGTTCAGCCCACAGGCGGCGGTTGCGCGGTCGATGACGCCCTCGACCAGCCGGTAGGCCGCCGCGCGGTCGATGCCGCCATGCGCGTCCGCCTTGCCGATCGGCGCCAGCGTCGACACGGCCGTCGGCGTCACCTCGACCTCCTTGCCCGGCGGGACGACCACCGCCTTCGCGCCGGCACGTGTGGGCTGGACGAGGACGGAGTCGACGCGGGCCGCGACGATGACGGTCTTGCTTCCCGGGTCGTAGAAGTCGTCGAACTCCGTCCCGCGCACGCTGGCCGTCGCCGTCGCCTGGCGGATCCGGAAGCTCGTTTCGAGCGCCGTCTCGTGCTGGACCGTCGCCTTGATCGCGCCGACGGCGAGCTGGAGCTCCACCTCCTTGCGGTGCTCCTTGAACAGCAGCGTGTGCGCCAGGATCTGCGTCAGCTCGTCGAGCTGCATCGTGCTTCCGTCCTCGAAGGTGAGGAGCGCGTGCGAGTCGACGCCGGTGGAGATCTCGTCGCTCGGCTGGAGCTCGAAGCCGGCGGTCACCGGAGTCCAGGCGCCGCTCCCCCGCCTGACCGAGACCTCGCCGCTGAACGAGGTGACCCGCGCCTTCGCGCCCGCGGGCACAGGGGTCGACGCCGTGCCCTCCTCGATCTGGATCGTGTACGAGCCGGACGTGAAGTAGGCGGTGTGCAGCTTCAGCTGCGGGTCGGTCCCGAAGGTCACGCGGCCCGTCGCCGGCGGGTAGAAGGTCACCGTGTAGGCGTGGCTCGCGCTGTAGGCGAGGCCGCCCGAGCAGCTCGTCTCGCCCGCGCAGCCGGAGTTCGGCGTCGCCTTCTGGAAGGCGTCCACCGCCTGGTCGGGCTGCGGGTACGACGAGGCGCCGGAGGTGGAGACCATCAGGCTGGCGGTTCGCGTCGGGCACTTCGCGCCGCCGCTCGTCCCGGAGACGCAGTACAGGGCGTCGTAGACGCCTCCGCCGGGCGCCGTCGCGGTTCCCTTGATCCGGAGCAGGTACGCGGTTCCGGCTTTGAGCGACACCGACGACTGCGTCCCGGAGGACTTGGTCGCGTCGACCGTGACGGTGTCGAGGATCTTCGGGCTCGCGGAGCGCGCGAGCGAGACCTCCCACGTGCAGAGCGCGCCGACGAGGAGGACGAGCCCCGCAAGTGCGGTCCGGCGCATGCCGGGAGTATGCGCCTACGCGGTCGCCGGTTCCAAACGCGCGTCGCGCTGGCTCAGCTCGACGACCTTGCGGCGGCGCTGCACGGGCAGCAGCGTCACGACGGCGATGATCGTCGCCACGCCGATCCACTGGCTCCAGCGCAGGTGCTGGTTGTACGCGTAGATGCCCGCGATCACGGCGATCGCCGGATAGGTCAGCTCGGCGAGGGACGAGAAGAGCGCGGGCGTCCGCTTGAGGCCGTAGTAGTAGAGCGCGAGCGAGATCAGCCCGGTGACGATCGCGAGGTACGCGATCAGGAGGCTGTCGTGGCCGCTCGCGTGCCAATGCGTGCCGACGACGGGCACCGCGATCGCGCTCGCGACGAGGCCGAAGAGGAAGCGCAGCGAGAGGATGTGCTGGAACTCCAGCTCGCGGCTCGCGTAGCGGCCGAGCACGGTGCCGAGCGCCCAGAGCGCCGCCGCCGCGGTCGCCTCGACGATCACGACGAGCCCTCGCGCGGACGGGTCGAGCGGGTGCGGCTGGTTGACGAGCCAGAAGCCGGCGAGCGCGGGGAGGAGGAACCAGGCGAAGCGCGGCCGCGGCCGCTCGCCGAGGATCGCGGCGGCGGCTGCGACGACCACGAGCGGCTGCACCTTCTGGATCACGACCGGCGTGATGAAGTCGTTGTGGCCGATCAGCGCGTCGGTGAAGAGGATCGTCGCCACGGCGGAGGCGCCCGCACCGATCACGACGACGGCGAGGATGGTGCGCCAGCCGGTCTTCGCCAGGGCGCGCAGCGCGGGGAGCAGCCAGGGCAGCGTTCCGAGCACGAGCACGACGTGCTCGCCGAAGACGATCGTCGTCGCCGTGGTCGAGTACGCCATCGTCTTGCGGATGATCGGGTCGGTGCCCCATAGCGCCGCCGCGACGGCGACGAGCGCGACTCCGGGGACGGCGTTGAGGCGACGCATCGGTTCGAGCGTACCGGGAACGGAGCACCACGAGATGGCCTCCCGTCGCCCCGGCCCCAGCTACCGCACAGGCCTCGGCGCCTCGACGCACGAGAACGCCGGTGCGTTCGCCTTCTCGATCATGATCACCTCGTCGTTCGGCGTCGTCCAGGCGCTCGAGCCGCACCCGCGCGTCTGGGAGCTCTTCGTCTTCGCCGCAGGAGCGGTCGCAGGCTTCGCGTGCGTCGCTGCGCTCGGCTCGGCCTTCGACGATCCCGAGGCCGAGCCGGAGCGCACGGGGGTCGTGCTGGTCGCGTCGCTGCTCAGCTTCTTCTCGGTGCTCGGCGGGGTCGGCGCGGCGGCGCTCGCGGCCTGGCTGCTCGGCTCACCGGAGGCGTGGCCCGTCGGCGGCTTCGCGGCCGTCACCGCCTTCCTGCTCCTGAACGGGCTCGAGTACGCCGTCGCCGAGCTCGAGGAGGACGACGACTAGGAGGCGTCGAAGCGGAGCAGGTCGTCGACCGTCTCGCGCCGGCGAAGCGTGCGCGCCGCGCCGCCGCCGACCAGCACCGCGGCCGGGCGCGGGACGCCGTTGTACGTCGAGCCGAGCGCGAGCGTGTACGCGCCGGTTGCGGGCACCGCGAGCAGGTCGCCGGGCCGCGGCTCGGGGAGCAGCGCCGCCTCGATCAGGACGTCGCCGGACTCGCAGTGCTTGCCTGCGACGCGGTACGTCCCGGCCGGCGGCTCGTCGGCCCGCGTCGCGAGCAGCGCCTCGTAGCGGGCGCCGTACAGCTGCGGGCGGGGGTTGTCGGACATCCCGCCGTCGATCGCCGCGTAGTCGACGCCGCCGCTCCGCTTGACCGCCCCGACGGTGTAGAGCGTCACGCCGGCGCGGCCGACGAGCGAGCGGCCGGGCTCGAGGATCACCCGGACGCCCTCGGGGACGGCGCCGACGAGCGGGCCGACGAACTCCGCGACCGAGGGCGGGTGCTCGTCCCGGTTGTGCGCGACGCCGAGCCCGCCGCCGAGGTCGATCGTGCGCGGCGTCCAGTCCAGCTCGCGGAGGAAGGCGACGAGCCGCTCGACGGCGACGACGCTCTCGTCCGGGCGCAACAGCTGCGAGCCGACGTGGACGTGCACGCCCTCGACGTCGAGCCCGCGCCCGCGGGCGTGCTCGACCACGGCGGCAGCGGCGTCGGGGGAGAGCCCGAACTTCGACTCCTCGTGCGCGGTCTGGATCGAGCGGTGCGTGTCCGCCTCGACGCCGGGAGTCAGCCGCACGAGCACGCGCCGCACACCGGCGCGTGCGGCGAGCTCGATCTCCGGCTCGTTGTCGAGGACGACCAGCGCGTCCGCCGCGGCCGCGGCGCGCAGCTCCTCGAGCGACTTGTTGTTCCCGTGGAAGACGATCCGCTCGCCGGGAATCCCCGCCGCCTGCGCGAAGGCGAGCTCCCCGAGCGTCGAGACGTCCGCGCCGACGCCCTCCTCGGCGAGCAGCCGCAGCAGCGCGACGTTCGCGAACGCCTTCGTCCCGTAGACGACGAGCGCGTCCGGCGCCGCGGCGCGATAGGCCCGTGCCTGCGCCCGGATCGTTTCCTCGCAGTAGACGACGAGCGGCGTCCCGTGCTCGGCCGCGAGCCGCGACGCGGGCACGCCGCCGAGCACGAGCTCGCCGTTCTCGACGCGCGCACTCTCGGGGAAGAGCTCCAGCACGTTGCTAGTATCGGCGCCGAAATGCAGGAGCTGCTTATTTGACCCAGGGAGACACGCGCGGCGCGGCCGCGGCGACTCCCCACGGCCTCTCCCTCGCGAGAGGCTTTTTTGTCTCATGAACCGCTACGAACCCCACGAGATCGAAGCGAAGTGGCAGCGCGTCTGGGAGGACGCGAACGCCTGGCGCGTCGAGAACCCGAAGGCCGGCGAGCCCGCTCCGGACAACCACTGGTACCAGCTGGAGATGCTGCCGTACCCGTCGGGGCCGAGCCTGCACATGGGCCACGTCCTCAACTACACGATGGGCGACGTCCAGACCCACGTGCGGCGGCGCAGCGGCTGGAACGTCGTCCGGCCGATGGGCTGGGACGCGTTCGGGCTGCCGGCCGAGAACGCCGCGATCCGCGAGGGCCGCCATCCGCGCGAGACGATCGAGCGGAACATCGGGACGATGCGCGCGCAGATGAAGCGCCTCGGCTGGGCGATCGACTGGGACCGCGAGGTCGCGGCCCATCAGCCGACCTTCTACCGCTGGACGCAGTGGCTCTTCCAGCAGTTCGTCGCGCACGACCTCTGCTACCGCCGCGAGGGGCCGGTCAACTGGTGCCCGAACGACCAGACGGTGATCGCGAACGAGTACGTCGTCGACGGGAAGTGCGAGCGCTGCGGCGCCGAGGTCGAGCTCCGGAACATGACGCAGTGGTACATGCGGACGACCGCGTACGCCGACGAGCTGCTCGAGTATCCGGGCGCGGACTGGCCGGAGAAGACGAAGGCGATCCAGCGCAACTGGATCGGCCGCTCCGAGGGGGCCGAGGTGCTTTTCCGGGTCGACGAGCTCGGGCTCGACCTCCCCGTCTTCACGACGCGCCCCGACACGTTGTACGGCGCGACGTTCTTCGTCGTCGCGCCGGAGCACCCGTTCGTCGCCGAGCACGCGAGCGCCGAGGCGCGGGAGTACGCGCGCATCGCCGGCGCGCGCAAGGTCGAGGATCGCGCCGCCGCGACCGAGAAGACCGGCGTCTTCAGCGGCCACTCCGCCACGAACCCGGTGAACGGCGAGCGGCTCCCGATCTGGGTCGCCGACTACGTCCTGATGGACTACGGCACCGGCGCAATCATGGCCGTCCCCGCGCACGACGAACGCGACGCGCAGTTCGCGGAGACGTTCGGGTTGCCGGTGGTCGAGGTGATCGACGAGGACGGGAGGCTCGTCAACTCGGAGGGGTTCGACGGCATGCCCGCCGAGGAGGCGAAGTCCGCGATCGTCGCGAAGCTGGAGCGCGAGGGCCGCGGCAAGGCGACGGTCAACTACCGGCTGCGCGACTGGAGCGTCTCGCGGCAGCGCTACTGGGGCTGCCCGATCCCGTTCGTCCACTGCGAGCGCTGCGGCGTCGTCCCGGTGCCCGAGGACGAGCTGCCCGTGATCCTCCCCGACATCGAGGACTACGCCCCGAAGGGCAAGCCGCCGCTCGCTCAGAACGAGGAGTACATGAACGTCGACTGCCCGAATTGCGGCGGCCCGGCGCTGCGCGACCCGGACACGATGGACACGTTCGTCGACTCGTCCTGGTACTTCATCCGCTACGTCGACCCGCACAACGACCGGGCGCCCTTCGATCGCGACGTCGTCGACTACTGGCTGCCGGTCTCCCAGTACATCGGCGGCATCGACCACGCGACCGGCCACCTGCTCTACTCGCGCTTCTTCGTCAAGGCGCTGAACGACTGGGGGCTGCTCGGCTTCCGCGAGCCGTTCGCGCGGCTCTTTCACCAGGGCTGGGTGCAGCTGGGCGGGACGAAGATGTCGAAGACGAAGGGGAACGTCGAGGGGCCGGACGCGACCGTCGACGCGTACGGCGCCGACGCGGTGCGCCTCTACATCCTCTTCATGGGCCCCGCCGACCAGGACATGGAGTGGACGCCGTCCGGGGTCGAGGGGATCGTCCGCTTCCTGCGCCGGCTCTGGCGCGTCGT
>DASZYW010000027.1:0-2668 GCA_035545195.1 Gaiellaceae bacterium | reverse complement strand
CCGGCACCCCCTGCTCACCGCGGCGCAGGAGGTCGCGCTGGCGAAGAAGATCGAAGCGGGCGACGGTCTCGCGAAGCAGCGGATGATCCAGTCGAACCTGCGGCTCGTCGTCTCGATCGCCAAGAACTACCGCAACCAGGGGCTCCCCTTCCTCGACCTGATCCAGGAGGGCACGCTCGGTCTGATCCGGGCCGTCGAGAAGTTCGACTGGCGCCGCGGCTACAAGTTCTCGACGTACGCCACGTGGTGGATCCGCCAGGCGGTCGCTCGGGCGCTCGCCGACAAGGCGCGGACGATCCGGATGCCGGTGCACATCGTCGAGCGGCTCCAGAAGATGAACCGCGCGGAGCGGAACCTGTGGGCGTCGCTCGGCCGCGAGCCGACGCTGGAGGAGATCGCCGTCGAGGCCAACCTGCCCCTCCAGCAGGCGAAGGAGGTGCGCGCCGCGGCACGGGCCGCCACGTCGCTGGACGCGCCCGTCGGCGACGCCGACGACGCCGTGCTCGGGGACTTCGTGCCCGGCGAGGGCCCCCTGCCCGACGAGCAGGTCGAGGACTCCCTGCGCTCGCAGACCCTCGCGCTCGCCCTGCGCTCGCTTCCCGACCGCCACCGGGCCGTGATCGTCCTGCGCTACGGCCTCGACGACGCCGAGCCGAAGACGCTCGAGGAGATCGGCCGCCGGCTCGGCATCACGCGCGAGCGTGTCCGCCAGATCGAGGTCGAGGCGCTGAAGCGCCTCGCGACGCTCCACGAGATGGAGGCCGTCGCCTACACCGCGTAGGCGGCGGCGCTACGTGCGCAGGTAGTGCTGGAGGCCGGGCGCGACCGCCCGGAGCTCGCGCAGCGCGCGCGTCTCGAGCTGCCGGACGCGCTCGCGGGTGATACCCATCTCGGCGCCGACCTCCTCGAGCGTCTGCGGCGGCCGGCCGTCGAGACCGAAGCGGCGCAGCACGACGTGGCGCGAGCGCTCGTTGAGGCGGTCGATCGCCTTCGCCAGGTCGGTCGAGCGGGCGTGGCGGGCCGCGGCGCTGTCCGGCGTCTCCGACGCCTCGTCCTCGATCGTCTCGGCGACGCTCGAGTCGCCGTCGCCGACCGGCGCCTCGAGCGAGAACGGATCCTCGACCAGCTCGAACAGCTCGCGCACCCGCTTCTCGGGGAAGCCGCTGTCGAGCGCGATCTCCTCGATCGACGGGTCGCGGTTCAGCTTCTGCGCCAGGTGCCGGCGCGACCGCTGCACGCGGCGCACCTGCTCCGCCACGTGCACGGGCAGGCGGATGGTCCGCCCCTGGTCGGCCAGCGCCCGGGTCACGGACTGGCGGATCCACCACGTGGCGTACGTCGAGAGCTTGTAGCCCATCCGGTAGTCGAACTTCTCGACGGCGCGGATCAGGCCGAGGTTGCCCTCCTGGATCAGGTCGAGGAGCGGCACGGGCGCCTTCGTGTAGCTGCGCGTGATCGACATCACGAGCCGGAGGTTCGCCTCGATCAGTCGGCGCTTCGCGTCGAGGTCGCCGGCGTCCTTGCGCCGGGCGAGCTCGCGCTCCTCCTGCTGCGTCAGCAGCCGGCCGTCGCCGATCTGGCGGACGTAGAGCTTGAGCGGGTCGGCGGTCTGGAGGCGCTCGTTGTCGGTGAGGACGGCGTTCTCGGGCTCGTCGTCGAGCTCGTCCGCAGCCGCGTCGATAGCGGCAACCGCCTCGACGTCGTCGAGCGGCGGCAGCAATTCGAGGACCGGTTCGACGAATCCCTCGTCCTCGGTCGCCTCCCTGGCAGCCGGTTCCATGCCCCCGTCATCGGCGGCCCCCCACTCCCCTTGAGCCGAACTGTTAACGAGACGTACGAATCGCTCAACTTTCCGCCCCGCCGTCCGTCACCAGTCATAGGATTTCCTTATGTGCGGCATTGCGGGATACAGCTTGGCTGCGCGGTCGACGGTCGGGAGGACGTTGGCGGCACAAGCCCTGCTGGCCGCGATCGCCGAGCGAGGAGCCGACGCCGTCGGCTACGCGTACCGCGCGCCCGGCGAGACCTACCCCACCGTCGTCAAGCAGCGTACGCCCGCGTCGCTGCTGCTCGACCGCGTGTCCGTGCCGGCCGAGGCCGACCAGCTGCTCGTCCACGTCCGGGACTACACGAAGGGCCATCCGTCGATCGCCGCCAACAACCACCCGGTGCGGCACGGGCCGGTGGTCGGGATCCACAACGGGATCATCCTGAACGACGACGAGCTGCTCGCCCCCCACTCCTGCGCCCGGGTCGAGCCGCGCATGACGGTCGACTCCGAGGCGATCTTCGCCATCGCCGCGCACTCGCGCAACGAGGCCCGGTCGCTGGAGGTGCTCCGCGGGGCGCTGGCGGCCGCCTGGATCGACGAGCGGGCCGAGGGGTCGGTCTTCCTCGCCCGGGGCGCCGGACGGCCGCTGTGGGTCGCGGAGAGCCGCGAGGGCGTGTTCTTCGCGTCGACGAGCCTCGCCCTCGAGGTGCTGGCGCGGTACTGCGGCGTCGAGCTCTCCGAGCACGAGCTCTCCGAGGGCACGTGGCTCGAGCTGCGCGCCGGCCGCATCGTCCGCAGCGAGCGGTTCACGCCCGATCTCGACTACGTCGAGGCGAACCCGCTGCCGAGCGTCCGCGCCCCGAAGGAGCGCGACGTCTGCCTCACCCGGCTCGCCGC
>DASZYW010000026.1:0-16235 GCA_035545195.1 Gaiellaceae bacterium | reverse complement strand
AGCCCCAGCGCCGGGGCGACGACGAAGAGCAGGATCGTCACCACGAAGGGGAGCGCGATCAGCCCGGTCGCGGTCGTGCGCCTCCCGAGCCGCCGTCCCAGTGCGAGCAACCTGTTCACGACATACCTCCCTTGCCGTTCCCCTGTGGCGCCGGGCTCTCGACGGCCTCCCGGAGCAGATCGAGCAGGACTTCGGCCGCGCTGCGGCCTTCACGCGCCGCCCGGTCGTCGACGGCCTGCAGGAGGCCGTCGGCGTGGAGCGGTAGCTCGGCGATCTCGTCGGGGTCGGCCTCCGTCGAGCCGTCCCCGTCGTCCGCCTCGGTTCCTCCGTCGCCGAGGTAGCTGCCCTTGACGAACGACTCGTCCCGGGCGAGCGCCGCCGCGCTGCCGCTGAACGCCACCTCGCCCTTCTCGAGCACGTACGCCCGCGAGGCGACGGCGAGCGCGTGGGTGACGAACTGCTCGACGATCAGGACGGAGACGCCCTGCGCGGGCAGCGAGCGGACGATGCCGAACAGGCTCTGCACGATCGCCGGCGCGAGCCCCTGCGACATCTCGTCGATCATCAGGACGCGCGGCCGCATGATCAGGCCGCGGGCGATCGCGAGCATCTGCTGCTCGCCGCCCGAGAGCGTCCCGGCGAGCTGGTTCCGCCGCTCCTGGAGGCGCGTGAAGAGCCCGTAGACGCGGTCGACCTCGGCGTCGACCGCGTGCCTGCGGATGCCGGCCATCGCGCACGCGAGGCGAAGCGTCTCCTCGACGCGCAGGTTCGGGAAGATGCCCCGGCCCTGCGGGACGTGGACGATGCCGCCCAGCGCGATCTCGTTCGGCGCACGGCCCTTCAGCGACTCGCCGGCGAGGGCGACGTCGCCGCCCTGCAGCGGCAGCATCCCGGAGAGGGCGCGCAGCGTCGTCGTCTTGCCGGCGCCGTTCGGGCCGAGCAGCGCCACGATCTCGCCCTCGCCGACCTCCAGGTCGACGTCGAAGACGACGGGGAGCCGCCCGTAGCCGGTTCGCAGCCCACGGGCCTCGAGCAGCGCGCCGCTCACGCTCCCGCTCCGATCGGGGCCGGCTCGGGCCAGCCCAGCTCGTCCTCGCTCGGCTCGCCGAGGTACGCGCGGACGACCTCGGGATCGTCGCGGATCTGCTTCGGCGGCCCCTCCGCGATGATCTGGCCGTAGTCGAGCACGTAGATGCGGTTGCAGATGCGCATGATCAGCGCCATGTCGTGATCGACGATCAGCATCGAGAGGCCGAAGCGGTCCTTGACCGCGGTGAGCAGGCGAGCGAGCTCCGCCGTCTCGCGCGCGTCGAGCCCGGCGCCCGGCTCGTCCAGCAGCAGCAGCCTCGGTTCGAGGCACAGCGCGCGCCCGATCTCGAGGCGCCGCCGCAGGCCGACCGACAGATCGCCCGCGGGGACGTCCGCGATGTCGCCGAGGTCGAGGACGTGCAGGATCGCGCGCGCCTTCTCCTCCGCCACGCGCTCGTCGAAGACGGTCGGCGGCAGCCGCAGCAGGTCGCCGAGCACGGTGCGCCGCGAGAAGGCGTCGAGCGGGACGAGGAGGTTGTCGAGCGCGCTGAGCTCGTCGAAGAGCTCGAGGTTCTGGAACGTGCGCGCGATCTTCAGCCGCGCCCGCTGGTGCGGCTTGAGGTGCCGCAAATCGCGGCCGTCGAAGCGGATGTGGCCCCGGTACCCGGTCGCGACCCCGGTGATGCAGTTGAACATCGTCGTCTTGCCGGCGCCGTTCGGGCCGATCAGCCCGAGCGTCTCGCCCGGATAGAGCTCGAACGAGACGGCCGACAGGGCGTGGACGCCGCCGAAGCTGATCGAGACGCCTTCGGCCTGCAGGAGCGGCTCCATCAGAGCTTCACCACCGTGGGCGCGTCCGCGGCCGCGAGCGCCGCCGGCTCGGGCAGCAGCTCCACCCGCTCGGGCTCCGGCGCGCGGGGGAAGCGCGGCCGCGGCGGGAACTTGCGACGGAACCGTTCCTGCCAGTCGGGGACGACGCCCTGCGGCGTGAGGATGACCTGGACGATCAGCGTCGCGCCGACGATCAGCGGGAACCAGAGCGTGGAGAGCGGCGTGTGGGTGAGCAGCTCGGGCCCGAAGATCAGGAAGAGCCCGCCGACCGCCGCCGCGCCGACCGAGCGGACGCCGACGACGATCGCGATCGCAACCACCGCCAGCGACTGCTGGAACCCGTAGGCGCCCGCGCTGACCGAGCCGATGCCGGCCGCGAGCAGGCAGCCCGCCAGCCCCGCGAGCCCGGCCGAGACGCCGAACGCGGCGAGCTTCCACGCGGTCAGGTTCACCCCGCTCGTCGCCGCCGCGATCTCGGAGTTCCGGATCGCCCGCAGCACGCGGCCGGTCTTCGACCGGCTCAGGTTCCAGACCGCGAGCACGGCGAGCAGGAAGACCGCCAGCGTGAAGAGATAGAAGGCGTAGGCGCCCTCGAGCGAGACGCCGAGCAGGCTCGGGCGCGCCACCGTCCACGACGAGATCCCGCCGGAGAAGGAGTCCCAGGTGCCCGGCGCGAGCAGGAACTTGTCGACGAAGAGGGCGACCGCGATCGTCAGGATCGCGAGGAAGAGCCCCGACAGGCGCAGCGCCGGGATCCCGACCAGCACGCCGACGCCGACCGAGCAGGCGACGCCGAGGAGCAGCGCCGGCCAGAAGCTCCAGCCGTGCCCTCCGACCAGCGACCCGACCGTGAAGGCGCCGATCGCGGCGAACGAGTACTGGCAGAACGAGACCTGGCCGACGAGGCCAGTGAGGACGACGAGCGAGAGCACGATCAGCCCGACGATCAGGGCGTACGCCGCGAGCGACTGGTAGTAGCTGGAGAGGAAGAGCGGCACCAGGACCCCGAGCGCCACCGCCTGCGCGACGATCGCCCGGCGGACCGGCGGGAGGTCGGCGGCCGGGACGGGGAGGTACTCCCGCGCGGCCGAGACGTGCCGGGCGAGGCGCGCTCCCGGGCGGAACAGGATCGCCAGCGTGAGGAGGACGAGGGCGAAGGTCACGGCCTGGCCCGCGCCAGCGTTCGAGGAGAAGATCCGCGGATAGGTCTCCGCGAGGCCGAGGAACATCGCGCCGGCGACCGTCCACGGCAGGCTCGTGAGCCGGCCGATCAGGGCGGCGGTGAAGGCGTCGATGACGACGAGCGTGAGCGAGATCGGGTCGAAGTTGATCCGCGGCGTGATCAGGACGCCCGCGACCGCGCCCATCGCGGAGCCGGCCACCCACGAGACCGCCATCACCCGGTTCACGTCGATCCCCCAGAGCCGCGCCGCGTCGGGGTCGTCCGCGACCGCTCGCATCGAGGTGCCGAAGGTCGTCCAGCGGAGCACGGCCGCGGTGCCGAACGCGAGGCCGAGCGCGACGACGATCGTGGTGAACTCGTCCCAGCCGACGACCACCGAGGTGCCGGGGAACGTGAAGCCGTGGATCGACACGAGCTGGACCGGCCGGTGATACGCGGTCTGGCCCCAGATCAGGCCCGCGGCCGTCTGCAGCACGAGCAGCCAGCCGATCGTCACCACGACCTTGTTCAGCGTCGAGCGGCCCGCGAGCGGGCGGATCGTGAAGCGCTCGATCACGTAGCCGAGCGCGCCGCCGACGACGATCGCGGCGAGCAGCCCGACCAGCGCCGGCAGGCCCATCACCGTCGAGACCTGGTAGGCGACGAAGGCGCAGAACATCGAGACGGCGCCCTGCGCGAAGTTGAGGACGCCCGAGACGCGGTAGATCAGGACGAGCCCGATCGCCGCCAGCGCGTAGATGCCTCCGAGCGTGATCCCGATCACGGTGTACCCGGGGAGGAGGCCCCAGTCGGCTGACGCGAGCAGGTTCATCGTCTACGCGCTCATCCGAAGCAGTTCCAGCCGGAGGTCGTCTTCCACTGGCCGTTGCTGTTGTGGATCCACTGCAGGCACTGCAGCGGGTCGTGGCTGTTCCCGGCCGAGTAGGAGATCGGCGGCGTGATCCCGCCGTCGTCGAAGTTCTTGATTCCGTTGAGCGCGTTGACGAGGCTCTGGCGGGTCACGGCCCCGTTGCCGATGTTCTTCACCGCCTGCGCGAACACCTCGGCCGCGAGCCACTGGTACGTGGAGTAGGCGTCCAGCTGCCCGTACTGGCCCGGGTAGTAGGTGTGCACCGTGCTCAGGTACTGGCCGATCGCCGGCGTGCTTTGGTGGTCGAGGTACTCGAGCACCGGCGTCGCCGAGTCGGCGCCGAAGACGGCGCAGCTCGACCCGCAGCCGGAGTCGTACTGCTGGTTCGCCGACGCCTTGTCGAGCCCGCCGCCGAGCACCGGCACGTGCCAGTTCTGGCGCTCCATCGCCTGGAAGAGGCGGGCGTAGGAGAACGGGTCGACGAAGGCGGCGACCGACTGCGCCCCGTCCGCCTGGAACTTGAGCACGATGTCGGTGTAGTCGGCCTTGGTCGCGTCGACGGTCTCGACGTCGACCGGGCTGACGCCCTGCTTCTTCATCGCGGCCAGGAACGAGGTCTCCACCGGCGCGATGAAGTTCGCGTTCAGGAAGATGACGCCCGGCTTCTTGAGGCCGATCTGGCCGGCGCGGGTGCCGAGCGCGGTGCCGTCGGTGACGAGGCTCGGTGTCGTGGGGTACGACAGCGCCGACGAGTACTCGGCAGGCACGCCGAGCCCGCCGATGATCGGGACGCCCTGGTCGGTCAGGTACTTGGTCTCGTTCTGCTCGCCGGACAGCGACAGCCAGCCGACGATCGCGAGCACGCCCTCGCTGAGCAGCTTCTGGGCGCACTGGTGGGCGGAGGACGGGTCGTACTTCGAGTCGCAGTCGAGCAGCTGCAGCTTGTGACCGTTGATCCCGCCGTGCGCGTTGACGAGGTCGAAGTAGGAGCGGACGGTGTCGCGTTCGACGGTGGCGTCGACGGGGCCGGTCTCGTCGTAGATGCCGCCGACGGTGATCACCTCGTGGTTGTTGCCCTGCGCCGGGCTCGGCGTCGTGCTCGCCGGCGTCGTGCTCGCGGGCGTCGTGCTCGCCGGAGTCGTGCTCGCCGGGGTGGTCGAGCCCGTTCCGGTGCCAGTGCCTCCGGAGCTCGGGGCCGGCGTGGCGGTGCCGGTCGTCGTCGTGGCGGCCGCGCCGCTCCCGCCGGAGCTGGGGGAGCCGCCGGAGGGGCCGGAGCCGCCGGACGCGGGTCCGGAGCCCGGGGTCGGCGGGGCGGAGCTGCCGCCGCCGCTCGGCGTGGGGCTGAACGAGGAGTCGCTGCTCGGCGTCCCCGTGTCGGAGACGTTGCCCGGAGTGGAGGTGTAGGACTGCCCCTCGACGCCCGAGACGGCGGGCTGGAGCGCCGTCGTGTGCCCCGAGTGCCGGAACTGGTAGGCGATGGCCCCGCCGAGGACCAGCGCGGCCGCGACGTTGAGCGTCATGAACACGATCGCAACCCGTTCCCGCATGGGCGTCTCCCTGGTCTTTGTGACCTTCTCGACTAGCGGTGGTTGAGACCTGCCCCAGCGGCATTTCTTGCAACCCGGAATGTTCGGGTTCTGTAAAGGCTGCGGGCGGCGCTCTAGAGGAAGTCGAGCAGCGTGCGCGCGACGAGCTCGGGCTCGCGGAGCGTGACGTAGTGGTCCGAGTCGAGCTCGACGTGCGTCGCCCCGGCGGCATCGAGGAGCGGCCCGATCTCCCGGAAGCCCGGCGGGTCGTGCTTCGCGGTGACGACGAGCGTGGGCACGGCGAGCTCGCCCAGCCGCGGCCTCGCGGCGCCGCCGCGCGGCGGCAGCGGGTCGGCGCCGGGAGGGAGCGGATTCGCGTCCGCGGTCGCGTGCCAGAGCCTGCGGATCCGCTCGTCGGCTCCGAGCGGCGCCCAGACCGCGAGGTCGATCTCGCGCGCCGTCTCGAACTCGCCTGCGTCGAGCGCCGCGTCGTAGGCGGCGTCCTGCTCCTCGCTGTAGGCGCCGCCGTCATGGCCGCCGAGGCCGGGCGCGACGAGCGCGAGCGCGCGCACCCGCTCCGGGCGGTCGAGCGCGACGTCGAGCGCGAGCCTGCCTCCGAGCGAGAGCCCCGCCAGCACGACGCGCTCGAGCCCGAGCTCGTCGAGGACGCCGACCGTGTCCTCCTGCCACGACCACGGGGCCGCGGGGCCGACCGAGCGGCCGAAGAAGCGCAGGTCGGTCCGGATCGTCCGGAACCGCTCGGCGAGGAACGGCACGACGGGCTCCCAGAGCTCCGAGTCGCCGAGGCCGCCGTGCAGGAGCACGAGCGGCTCTCCCTGCCCGTGCTCGTCGTACCAGAGCCGGGCGCCGTTCACGTCAACGACGGGCACGCGGGGACGTTAGCCTCACACCGTGGACTTCGAGCACGTGTTGGTCGTGGGCGCCGGCCAGATGGGCGGCGGGATCGCGCAGGTCGTCGCCGCGTCCGGCCGCCGCGTTTCGCTGCACGACTCCTTCCCCGGCGCGACCGAGCGTGGGCTCGCGACGATGCGCAGGAGCCTGGAGAAGCTCGCCGAGAAGGGCGGGGCGGACCCGGACGAGGTGCTCGGTCGGGTCGCGGCGGTGGACGACCTCGTGTCGGCCGACCTGATGGTCGAGGCCGTCGTCGAGGACTTCGAGACGAAGGCCGAGATCTTCCGCCGCGCCGACGAGACGCTCCCTGAGGGCGCGATCCTCGCCTCGAACACTTCCTCGATCCCGATCACCTCGCTCGCCGCCGTGACGATGCGGCCGGGGCGCGTGATCGGCATGCACTTCTTCAACCCGGTGCCGGTGCTGAAGCTCGTCGAGGTGATCCGCGGGCTCGAGACCTCGGACGAGACGGCGGCCGCGATCGTGGCGCTGGCGGAGGACCTCGGGAAGACGCCTGCCGAGGCGCGCGACCTGCCCGGCTTCGTCTCGAACCGGATCCTGATGCCGTTCATCAACGAGGCCGCGTATGCGCTGCTCGAGGGCGTCGCGACGCCGGAGGACATCGACACGATCGCGAAGCTCGGCTTCGCCCACCCCATGGGCCCGCTCGCGCTCGCCGACCTGATCGGCCTCGACACCTGCGTCGCGATCATGGAGGTGCTCCACGACGGCCTCGGCGACCCGAAGTACGCGCCGTGCCCACTCCTGCGCCAGTACGTCCAGGCGGGCCGCCTCGGCCGCAAGAGCGGTCGCGGCTTCTACGACTACGCCCGCTAGGCGCCCGGCGGCTCGGCCGGCACCGGGACCTGCTTCCAGACGGCGATCTTGCCGTCCCGGATCACGAACAGCGTCGCCGCCTTCAGGCCCGGCCCGTCGCAGTGGTGCTTCGGCCGTTCGCCGAGGACGAAGGTCGCCGTCACCCGGTTGCCGCGGACCTGGAGGCGGACGATCTTCCCGGCGCACGGCAGCGCGTCGTTGAACCCGACGGCGAGCGCGTGCGAGGAGAGGACGACGTCCACGCCGGGCTGGAGGACACGCGCGTCCGGCGCGAACAGGCGCGCCGCCGCCTCGTTCCGGTTCGCGTTCAGGTCGCTGCTCCACGCGCGCACGATCTGCGCCGGCGTCGGAGGCGACGCCGCGAGGAGGGCCGCGAGAGCGAGAGGGCGCATTACGATCCGATTGTGGACTTCGAGCTGACCGCAGAGCAACGCGAGATCCAGGCGCTCACGCGCGACTTCGTCCGCGCCGAGGTCGAGCCCCACGCCGCCGCGTGGGACCGCGAGCACCGCTTCCCGCGCGACGTCTTCCAGAAGCTGGCCGAGCTCGGGCTGATGGGCGTCTGCGTTCCCGAGGAGTACGGCGGCGCCGGGGCGGACTTCCTCGCCTACGTGGTCGTGCTCGAGGAGCTCTCGCGCGGCGACGCCGGCGTCGGCGTCACCGTCGCCGTGCACACGAGCGCCGTCACGCTGCCGCTGCTCCGCTTCGGCAGCGACGAGCAACGTGCGCGCTTCGTGCCGCCGCTCGCGCGCGGCGAGCTGATCGGCGCCTTCGCCCTCACCGAGGCCGAGGCGGGCTCCGACGCCGGCGCGATCCGCACCGCCGCCACCCCCGAGGCCGGCGGCTGGCGGATCAGCGGCTCCAAGCAGTTCATCTCGACCGCGGAGCACGCCGGCACGTTCCTCCTCTTCGCCCGCACCGACCAGGGCACTCCGGGCCCGCGCGGGATCTCCGCCTTCGTCCTCGACGCCGAGCACGTGCACGTCACCGGCAGCGAGGAGAAGCTCGGCCTCAACTCGTCGACGACGAACTCGCTCGCAGTCGACGCGCTCGTCGACGCCGACCGGCTGCTGCACGAGGAGGGCAAGGGCTTCCACGTCGCGATGGCGACGCTCGACGGCGGGCGCATCGGGATCGCGGCGCAGGCGGTCGGGATCGCGCAGGCCGCGTTCGACGTCGCTCGCGAGTACGCGAAGGAGCGTCACGCGTTCGGCCGGCCGATCGGCGAGTTCCAGGCGATCCAGCAGAAGCTCGCCGACATGTCGACCGAGATCGAGGCGGCGCGGCTGCTCGTCCACCGCGCGGCCTGGCTGAAGCAGAACGACCGGCCGCACACCGAGGCCGGCGCGAAGGCGAAGCTCTTCGCGTCCGAGATGGCGACGCGCCAGACCGCGCAGGCGATCCAGATCCTCGGCGGCTACGGCTACACGAAGGAGTTCCCGGTCGAGCGCTACTACCGCGACGCCAAGGTCACCGAGATCTACGAGGGGACGAGCGAGATCCAGCGCCTCGTGATCGCGCGCGAGCTGCTCGGCCTCCAGCAAGCGGTGACCGCGTGAGCCCGCGCGAGCGCGACGAGCCCGTCCGCCTGAACCGGATCTACACCGGCGGCGGCGACCGCGGCCAGACGAGCCTCGGCGACGGCTCCCGCATCGACAAGCTCGACCCGCGCATCGTCGCCTACGGCGCGGTCGACGAGCTCAACTCGGCGCTCGGGGTCGTGCTCGCCGGCGACGTGCCCGAGCGCCTGCGCGCGCCGCTCGAGCGGCTCCAGAACGGGCTCTTCGACCTCGGCGCCGACCTCTCCGTGCCGCTCGCCGCGGAGGACCGGCTGCGGATCACCCAGGAGATGGTCGCCGAGCTCGAGCGGCTCTGCGACGAGTTCAACGAGGGGCTGCCCGAGCTGCGGAGCTTCGTCCTGCCCGGCGGCACCGAGACCTCCGCGCGCCTCCACGTCGCGCGCACGGTCGCGCGCCGCGCGGAGCTGCGCGCGCTGGAGGCGGATCGCGCCGTCGGCGTGAACGCGCAGGCGCTCGTCTACCTGAACCGCGTCTCCGATCTGCTCTTCATCCTCGCGCGCGCTGCGAACGCCGACGCCGGGCGGGACGAGCCGCTCTGGCGGCCGGGCGCCTAGCCGGCGCTACGGGACGCGCGGCGTCAGCAGCGGCAGCAGGTTCTGGAACGCGGTGGTCAGCGCCCACACCGTCGCAGGCTTGGCGACGACGACGGCGGCGCCGGCCTTGCGCGCGGCCTTCGCGGTGTCGGGCTTGCTCGTGAGCGCCACGATCTGGAGCTCCGGCAGCACCTGGTGCAGCTGGTTGATCAGGCTCATCGGCACGCTGTCGAGGTCGAGCACGACGCCGCCGACGCGCCGGTTCGTGCGCGGGTCGACCGCGTCGAAGATCGTGTTCGCCGCGCGGCTCGGCGTCATCGCGACCGTGTAGCGCGTGCCGAGCTGCCGGGGCAGGAGGCCGAGCAGGCTCGCCTCGGTGCCGCGCGTCACGACGACGCCGACCGGGTTCTGGTGGAGCCGGAGCGGCGACCGCGGCTGCGTGGCGTCGATGATCATGCGCGCCGTCCTCCGCGCCTTGAGCCCGCGCGTGCTGATCGCCTTGAGCTGGATCTTGTAGCGGCCGGGGCGGAAGCCCTTCGGGAAGTAGACGCGCTGGATCGTCACGCCGGCCTTCAGCGTGTGCGTGTGCTGCGTCGAGTGCGGGACGACCTTGTTCGTCCGCGACCACTGGAACCAGGTCGTGACCTTCGCGGCCTGCGTCAGCTGGAGCCGGATCGCGACGTACTTGCGGCCGTCGAGCCAGGCGCGGCGGGCATTGATGATCCGGATCGCGAGCGGGGACGTGGTCAGCGCCGGCAGCTGGAAGAACGTCAGGTGCCGGGTGAGGATGTGGATCGTGTCGTCGGCGTCCGTGTAGTAACAGGTCTGCTCGTCGTCGGCGAGCGTCGCGTTGACGCAGGCGGTGATCGCCGACCACAGCTGGCCGTCCTGCGAGATCCGCGGCACGCGGCCCTGGCCGTGGAAGAAGCGGATCTCGAGCACGTCGTCGAGCTGGTGGACGGGGGAGCTGTCGCTGACGAGGAACGCGCTCGCGTCGATCACGATCGTGTTGTCGGGCAGGGGCTGTCCGTTCTCCGAGAAGTTCGAGGGCGGAAGCTGCTGGACGTTCACGACCGTCTCGTCGCCGAACGTCGTCCCGGTCCAGGAGGCCTGGAACGCGTTCGTGGAGGCGGTGATCGTCCCGGAGAGGCCCGGGTAGGCGTTCTCCTGGACGGCCGGCGCGATCACCGTTCCGCCCGTGCCGCCGCCGGTCCCTCCACCCGTGCCGCCGCCCGTGCCGCCACCGCTGCCGGGCGGCGGATAGAGCGTGAAGTGGGTCAGGACGGAGCCGGTGCAGTTCGGGTTCGAGTTGTACGTCAGCGTGCCCTTGACGACGTACAGACCGCCCTGGTTCGCTGCGAGCGAGCGCGCGAACGGCCAGGACGCCGAGGAGCCCGCCTGGCTGCCGGTCAGGTTGACGACGGTGTTGTCGGGCTGCGTGACGGTGACGTTCGCGATCGTCCCGGGCTCGGCGAAGACGAGCTTGATGTGGTCGACCGAGGTGAGGTACGGGCTGCCGTCCGCAGGCTCGTTGAGCGTCGGGATCAGCTGCGGCGGCGTCGTGCACGCAGGCACTCCGGTGGTGTTCCGCAGCGTGAGGGTGAACGGGACGGTCTGGTCGCCGTTGGCGTTCTGCAGCGGATTCGAGGACGGCTGGCAGTAGCTGACCACGATCTGCGTGTTGTTCCAGTCGACCGGCGGCGAGATCCTCAGGTGGACGTCGCTTCCGCTCGTCGAGATCCCGGTGACGGAGACCGGCTTGCCGTCGACGGTGACCGAGAAGCAGCCGCTGGGGGCAGGCCCGCTGAGCGTCTGGTCCATCGTGATGTCGATGTCGGCGCCGTCGACGGTGCCGCTCGTCGGTGCCGGCGGCGGCCCGGCCTGGTGCGTCGGCGCCGGGACGTTGTTCGTCACCGGCCGGTCCGTCCAGGAGGAGATGTTCCCGGAGTCGTCCTCGACCGGGTCGCCGGCGCACGAGTGCGCGTAGGTGGTCGTGATGCCCGTCTCGCCGTACACGACCGCGGGAGTGATCGTGAGCGTGATCGTCGAGCCGCTGTAGCTGACGGCGGTGACCGTGTGCCCGTTGTCGACCGTGAAGTCGCTGGCGCAGAGCGTCAGGCCGCTCTTGAGCGCCTCGTCCATGTTCACGGTGATCTGCGTGCCGGTGGTGTCGGTGGCGGCGTCGGTCTCCTGCGGCGCCGTCCGGTCGACGTACTTGGTGACGTTCGCGCTGACGATCGCCGAGCTCGTGTTGCCGACGTTGTCGGTCAGGAACATGCGGTACTGCAGGCACGTGTTGAGCGACGGCGTCGAATCGGAGCCGCCGGACAGCGTCTGACCGGTCAGCGTGATGCTCGACCAGCTGCCGGAGAAGGCGTCGCAGGTGGTGGTGTCGCCGTGGTACGTGGTCGTCTGGCGCTCGAAGGAGACGCTGGCGATCCCCGACTGGCCGCCGTCGCTGAGGCTGTTCGTCGTCACCCCGACCGGCAGCGTCGTGATCTCGGTGTCCGGGTAGTCGATCGCGCCCGACGGCGGCGTGTTGTCGACGACGACGTTGAGGACGTCCTCGGTCGAGCCGCCGCCCGTCGTGTGGCGGGTGAGCGTGATCGTGCTGACGTTTCCGTCATACGTGAGCGTCGTCGGGTACCGGTCGGCGCTGTCCGTGTTGCCGGTCATGTCGGCGGACTCGCTGTTGTCGCTCGTCCAGTCGACGCCCAGCGTCCCGTCGATGTTGCCGGTGTAGCCGGGCGCGATCCGCACCTTGTAGGTGTCGCTCGTCGACTTGACGTAGAGCGTGTCGCCGGTCTGGTACGTCTCGCCCGGCGTGCCGTTGAAGACCTCGATCGGGCTCGTGGCGACGATCTCGACCTTGGAGGTGCCGACGCGGGTGTTGCTCACGCCTGCGCCCGTGACCTCGACGAGCTCGTACTTGTAACAGTTGCCCGTGGCGACCGAGCTGTCCGTGTAGGTCTGCGGCCCGCTCAGCGAGCTCGGCCCGGAGGCGGTCGTCCAGGTGCCCGTGTCGACGGTGCAGGAGCCGCCGCTGGCGACGCCGGAGGCGCGCTTCAGCGTCCAGGTGACGCCCGAGGTGGCGGCGCCCGGATCGAAGGTGACGTCGACGCTCGACGCGGTGGTCTGGCCGTTGAAGTAGTCCGGTCCCGAGGCGCCCGTGATCCCGCTTGCGTCGATCTCGACCACCTGCGACTGGACGCTCGACTCGTTGTCGACGTTGTCGACGGCGAACCACTTGACCGTGTAGGTCCCATCGCTGGTGAGGTTGAAGCTCCCGGAGGTGCCGTCGATGTGGGACGACGACGTCGTCGGGGTGGAGCCGTCGGTCGTGTAGTAGATCCGGTAGACGCCGGAGCCGCTGTGGTCGTCGGCGGTGAGCCCGACGGAGACGGGGCTCGACGTGTACCAGCCGCCCGACGTGCCGGGGCAGTTCGCGACGCTGTTGCAGGCGATCGTCGACGTCGGCGCGGCGCCGTCGGCCTCGAGCGTCACGCCCAGGCTCGGGTTCGAGCCGTTGATGCCCGGGCCGGTCGTCGTGTTCGTCAGGCCGGAGAGGACGACCGCGCCGAGCGACGTCGACGTGTCGGTCGTCGCGCTGCTCGTGAAGGTGTAGGCGCCGCTGGAGTTCGACCAGGCGCTGCCGGCGCCGTCCGGGTCGGAGTAGGTCGCGGAGACCGTGTCGGCGGCGACGTGCGTGGCCTGGCCCGTCGCGGAGATCGTGAAGCCGCCGCCGGTGCCGGCTGCGAACCAGATCGGATCCGCGGCCATGCCGTCCCAGTACGCGTGCGTCGCGCTCGTCAGGCCGGTGAACGCGCTCGGCGCGGTCGGGTCGGTCTTGTCGAGCTGGACGGTCTGCTGCACGACCGCGGAGACGTTGTTCACGTTGTCGACGGCGATCCAGCGGATGTCGTTGGCGGCCTCCGTGCTGAGCACGAAGGAGCCGCTCGAGCCGGCGACCGCGGTGCCGTGAGTAACCGCGCCGGTGCTCTGGTCGATGCTCGGGTCGGTGCCGTCGGTCGAGTACACGAGCTCCTTCATCCCGGCGCCGCCCGCGTTGTCGCTCGCGGAGAAGCCGACCGTGACGTCGGAGGTGAACCAGCCGGAGCAGGAGCCCGCGTTGCAGGTGACCGAGCCGTTCGTGGGCGCGGTCGAGTCGGCGGTCAGCTTGAACGTCGTGTCCGTGGAGTCGAGGTGCGCGTAATTCGTCGCCTTGACGGTCGCGCTCGAGTCGCCGGTCGACGTGGCGTCGAACGTCAGCGCGTCCTGGTAGCCGAGCGAGCCGCCCGGGGTGGCCGTCAGCATGTTCGCGCTCGTCCCGGTCGTGATGCCGCCGTACGTGTACGACGCGATGCCGGAGTCGACGTCCGTGGAGGAGGCGTTGACGGTGATCGTCCCGCCGGCGGACGGGCGGAAGAAGACCTCGTTGCCGGCGTTCGGGTCGTACGTGTTGCCGGCCGAGAGCCCGGAGAAGGTCACCGTCGGCGCCGCGGGGGCGGTCTGGTCGACCTTGACGATGAGCACCTTCGTCGACGTGTTGCCGACGTTGTCGGTCGCGGTCAGCGTGTACCGGTAGCAGTACGGGCCGGGGAGGCTCGACTCGCTGACGTTGCCGCCGACGTCGCCGCTCAGGTCGGTGGAGTTCGTCCACGTGTTGCCGCAGGTCCCCTTCACGACGCCGTCGCTACTCGTCAGCGGCGCGCGCTCGCGGACGAGCGTCTGCGTCGCGATGTCGGAGCCGCCCGTGTTGTCGGTGTACGCGGTGACCGCGACGTCGTAGGTGCCGTCGTTCGACCAGCCGCCGTCGGTGACCGGATCGTCGACGCCCGGGTCGAGCGTGCCGGAGGGCGTGAGCGCCCCGTCGGTGCCGCCGCCGGTCCCCGGGTCGCTCGTGTCGTTGATCAGCTCGAGCGTCGCGGTGCCCTGGCGGATGTGATCGGTGTCCGTATCCAGCCACGTCACCTGCTTGCCGCTCGGGAGTGTCGGGTTGGCGTTGAACGAGTAGGTCCCGGAGTCGGTCGCGTAGGAGGTCGGCCCGTCGCCTGCGCCCGCGCTGTTGACGGCGCCGTCGGTGCCTCCGGCCTCTGCCGTGCCGTCGCCGCTCGCCGTCCAGCCGCTCGCGGTGATGCTCGGGAAGCTGCCCTGCTGAAGGCCGGTCACGTCGGTCGCGGCTGCGTGCAGCTTGAAGCTGCCGCCGTTGCCGAGGTAGAGCTTGTACGTCCTGGCGCCCGCGGTCGTGTCGTCGGCCGTCATGTAGGCGTGCGTCGGGGTCGTGAGCGAGAGCTGCACGTCCGGCGGGTCGGAGTCGGTCGTGAAGGAGATGTTCTTCGACGCCGTCATGGAGCTGCCGCTGATCTTCCCGGTCACGTGACCGGTCGTCCCGGCCTCGCCGACCGCTGCCTGGATCGTCTCGGAGAAGGTGCCGTCGCCGTTGTCGGAGGCTGCGCAGTTGCTCTGGCAGACGCCGCCGCCGAGCGTGCCGTGGTTCGTGCTCAGCGACACGGTCGTGCCGTCCTCCGTGACCTCGGTGCCCGAGAGCGGGTTCCCGTCGGCGTCGAGCAGGTGCACGGTCAGCGTCGCCGTGTCCGTGTCGTCGGCGGTGACGGTCGTCTTGTCGGCCGTCATCGTCGAGGTCGTCGTGTCGGCGTGGCCCGCGTCGAAGACGACGCTGTTCGAGTCGCCGGTCAGCCCGGTGTGCTGGCTGTCGACGGCGTGGAAGGTGCGCGTGCCGGTCGGGCCCTGATAGGTGAGCGAGCCGCTCAGATCCGCGACGCCGTTCGAGAAGCTGGCGCCGGTGAGCGAGCCGCCGGCGCTGACCGTGCCCGTGCCGCCGTTGACGGTGACCGGGACGTTGTCGGTGCCGTTCGTCGTGTCGAAGTTCTTGACCCGGTTGCCGTACGCGTCGACGACCTTCAGCTGGTCGGTGCCGGTGAAGGCGATCCGGTCGCGCTGCGGGCTCGCGAGCACGAACGTGAAGTGGTCGGCGGCGCCGTAGAGGACGGTGACGACGAGCTCCTTGCCGCTCTGCGTGACGATCGGCCCGCTGGCGCTCGCGGTGATCGTGGCCGGCGACTCCTCGGCGTTGAAGAGGCGCAGCTGGCCCTCGGCGTACCCGTTCGTGGAGAAGTCCATCGAGGTGCCCGTCGTGAACGCGGCGGTGTCGCCGGCGACGCGCGGCAGGTTGCTGCCCTCGGGCGAGCCGGTCGCCCCGGCGAAGGTGATCGTGTGCGAGCCGGTGTACGAGGTCGCCGTGTTGCCGTACGCGTCCTCCGCGGTCACGCGGATCAGGATCCCGGAGTCGCCCGCGGTGAGGTTCCCGGTGTGGAGGCCGCCGGTCGTGACCGAGAAGTGGTCGACGCCGGCGTCGCTGACCTGCACGTCGAGCCGGTCGCTGCCGGACGACGGTCCGAGCGAGTCGGCGGAGTCGAGGGCGGCGATGTGCGCGAGCTCGACCTTGTACAGGGTCATGGAACGACCGGTCGAGTCGGAGACGCCGTTGGTGAAGTGGATGGTCGTGTCGGAGCCGAAGTTGACGGGGCTCGACGACGTGTCGGTGACGGTCGGATGGTTGGACGTCTCGGACGGATCCGAGGCGCCGCTGAAGTGGATCGTCTTGTCGCCGCCGAAGGTCGTGTCGGTGTTGCCGAACGGGTCCTCGGCGGTGATCGTGATCGTCTGCGACGCGCCCGCGACCTGCGAGCCCGAGCCGGTCACCACGAGCCTCGTCGCGGCAGCTGCGTTGACGGTGAAGGCGTAGGCGCCGGGGTTGGTCAGGCTCTGGTCGTTGGTGAAGGTGAAGCTCCAGGAGCCGGCCTTTTCGTCGTAGTACTTGAAGCTGACGGTGGAGTTGCCGGTGGTGATGGTGTAGGTGGCGGTGGGGGTGCCGTCGTTGCTGCCGGTGGTGGCGCTGTTGGGCTTGAACGACTTGTTCGAACCGGTCGAGTT